>JANNWQ010000160.1:0-6141 GCA_031408595.1 Acidobacteriota bacterium
TCCCGGATCGGTAAAGCTGCCCGAGAGATTCGTCGAGCCGTTCTCGTTGATCGTCCCAGCACTCAAGTTGAGTGCGATCGCTGACGGGGCTACGTTATTGACCGTGACCGTGGTCGTCGCCGGTACGACCGCGTTTGCATCACCAATGTATTCCACTGCTGTGATCATGCAGGACGTGGCGGTGCCGCAGGCACTATTCGTATTGAACATTGCGAAGTATGTACCGCCAACAGTCGCAGTAAAGGCAAGTGGTGTCACACCGGATGCGATCACAGGACCACCCGTTGTCCCCTGGTGAATAGTGATAAAGGTACCGGCTATATTACCCGTGACCTGATAGATCCTGTTAGCAACAACGGAATTGATCGTTGCATTTTCCTGTTGGAACTGACAGGTAGTGATCTGTGTGGGGACACCCAGGACTGTGGGTGCGGTAATAGTTCCAAATGTAGTGCCACTCGCACACTGACTTGCAGCCGCACCACATGACGCACAGGCGATCGTCGTCGTCATACAAGAGTTGGCTGTTCCACATGCGCTATTCGTATTCCAATGCATGAAATACGTTCCCGCCGTAGGAGCCGTAAACTGCAGCGGAGATGCGCCCGTAGCTACGACCAAGCCGGTTGGTGTGTTAAACCGCACCGTGATGAACGACCCCGCGATGCTTGCGGTCACTACATACCGGTTGCCTGCTACCATGCCCGTGATGGTCGAGTACTCCGATTGGAAACTACAGGTGCTGATCGTTACAACACCCGCACCGGTAGGTGCAACGGCAGATCCAAACGAGCTGGGGTTATTACACGCCGAGACAAGCGGACTCTCAGTCTCCGGTGCCGTACCGGTAACAAATGCTTCCGGGATCGATGGAGTGCGAGTAATAGAATGCGTTCTCAACCGTTCGGCAAGAACTGTCGCGTACTGAGCCGACTGATCACCGACAAAACTGCTTGCGCCGGCGGAAACGCCAGCACCCGTCTGCCTTGCCGAACCGAGATCGTCGTCAGCGACGGTTACCGTGATCGTGTAGACATCGCTTGCGGTGCCATTTCCGGGTGACGGGCCATCGTCAAGGTACGTGTGAGCAATCGATGCAAACGATCTTGCTCCGACCGTGAGATTGACCGTCTGAGGTCCAGAACCATCGCCCCAGTTGATCGTGACCGTGTGGGTATCAAGCGTTCCGGGATCGACGAAGGTTCCTGAAAGCGAGGTACTTCCGCCCTCGTTGATCGTCGTCGCACTCAAACTGAGTGCGATCGCCGACGGAGCAACGTTGTTGACCGTGACGGTCGTTGTATTGCTCGCCGATGCCGGGAAGCTGTCCGTGACCGTGACCGTGATCGTGTAATTATCTGAAGAGGTTCCCGACGGATTGTCATCCAAATATGTGTGAGCCGTGGAAGGAATGGCCGTCACCCCCGCCGCTAGGTTGAGAACGGTGTTGGCCGAACCGTCGCCCCACGCAATCGTAACCTGATGCGTATCGAGCGTTCCGGGATCGGTAAAGCTGCCCGAGAGACTGGTCGATCCGCCCTCATTGATCGTTGTTGAGGTCAAATTGAGCGTCACGCCCGAAGGAGCGACGTTAGCGACCGTCACCGTAAAGCTCTCGGTGTCAGACAACGAACCGCTGTCAGCTACGGTTATAGATACCGTGTATGTGCCGTTTTGAGCATAAGTATGGTTCTGCGTGCCGAGCGAACCTGCAACAGCAGGATTGAAAACGGTGTTTGCCGAGGCATCGCCCCAATTAATAGTTGCTGTCCACGGCCCACCGTCCGGATCAACGAACGAACCCAGGCTGAACGAAGCATTGGCTCCCTCGTTGCTGTTCTGGTTCGCCGGTGCCGTCACGATGGGGGTCGTGCCGGTCCCGTGAAGCCCGACCGAGCCGACGAGTTGCGGAATATGAAAGACAGCAGCACCGCCCTGCTCAGCGTCAACTCCGGAAAGGGAGAAAGTTCTTTCGAAGATACGGTCCTGGTTAGGCAAGTCAATGGCGCCGGTGCCCATCACCGGTGGAACAGCCGTCGGCTGGACCGATCCCACCTTGTTAACATGCGATAACGAAAGAGTATGGCCGGCCTCATGCGCCGTCGTACCCGCGATCGCGAAGGTCGTAAACCCGAGATTGCCTGAGGTCAGAGCGTTGGACGGCGTCAAGCTGGTCATAGCCTGAATATTGTTAGTAAAGACCGATCCGACCACGTCACCGACAACGATGGCAAAGTTCGGCCCCGTGCCGCCCGAGTTGCGCACAACGCTGCCGCCAGCGACGCCAAAGCCGTTGTTTGGGCCCGAGACTCTCGACCCGATCTGCATGTAATAGTAGTTGGTCAGCCCGGGCGGCGGCGTGCCGATGTCGCCAAGAATAAAGTCAATCCTGAGGTCTTGTCCGGGAGGTCCCGCAACGGTGCCGGCTAGCTCGGCAAAATAGTCCTGCTCAACTTCAGTAAGAACCGCGTTTGCAATTGTATTAAAATCGCCGGCCACAAATCCATACGGCACTGGGTCAAACGCACCCACCACATTACCGAATATGTCTGTTGAATTTCCCTGACCCGCCGTCTTGAAATCAAGGACGATCGTAAGAATATTCGCCTCGTGAGTGCCATCTAGCGGGATCGGCCCTGGCGGCGTCTTAGTGCTGAGCTCCGGCTTTATGGGTGTGTTATAAAAAGCCTCGATCTCGGCGGCAGTATACACACCATACGGAAGATCCACACACATCGCAGGCTGCTTGGTTGTTCCCCGATCGAAAAGTGGATCGAGTGCCTGGCTGGTAAAAAATACCGCGCTTATTGGTGAGGCCGCATCTTTTAGCGCCTGCGCTCCTACTCGATACGCGGCGAGGCCAAAACCAACCAAACCCAGCACGAGGCCGAGGAGGAGGATATTTTTACGGGTTATGTTTACGATCGATCCGGTGGCATTTTTCATTTCGGTTTCAAGGCTCCTGACAATTAGATAGGTATTCCCTCTTCGGAAAACGGCACGCGTGGATGCGTAAAAGGTGCTTTCGCTTATTGCTAAACGAAAGACCGATGCTTCGCACATTGGTACGTCTCAAAGGCTCAAATTTTTCCGAGTATTACAAACGGAGCAAGTATAGCCACGAAATAAGTCTATTGTCAACGAAATTTAACCCTTTACCGCGAACTTCTGACGCTCCGGCGCGAGTCGTCGGGCCGCGTATCTTTAAGAAAGTAGCGCAGTTACATCCGGGACAGACCAAATGCGGGCTCGGCCATCTATCCCCCATCGAGCTGTTTGACCCAATCCAAAAATGAATCTTCATAGACGAGCCAGTCGCGCGCACCGCGACGTGGGGCGGTTTCTAGCGTTCCTGACTCGCACATTTCGCGTAGGGCCCGGCGTGAGAGTGGTGGTATGACGATGCGATGAGCGCGGATGAGGCGTTCGATCTCAGAGAGGCGCAGTTTTGTGCGCGGCGACAAATCCAATAAACGTTGCGTGGTATTCATATGTGTTGTGTGTAGATCTAATTGAATTACTGGCCGCTGAAAGCGGTTTGAGTAGGACATTCACAGCGCTAAACGCATTTAACGGCGGAATGCGTCAAAATGGGAAAGATACACCGACATAGGCATAGTATTGCATCTTCGGCGGATCGTTATTCCAATTTTTCATAAGTTCGTCTAGTCTCGAAACATGGCCGGGCGATATGTAAGCGGCGAGGGAAATCTCAATCATAAAAGGCTCACCCGTTTCGTCCGGTCATTTGATAATACACAACAAATGTGTTTCATGCAAGAGATATTTTTGCAAACGATAAACAAAATGACATTTACCGAACAAGATAAATTAAAAGCCCTCACGATCGTCAACATCTTTGAGACCTCCAGGGCATTTGGCAGCTACGCGGCCTGCGTCGTGCTAAATGACGGTGCGGGCGTGTCGTATGGCATCGCGCAGTTCACGCACCGCTCGGGCTCGCTGTGGGAGGTGGTCGATAGATATCTGAACGCCGGTGGCCAGATCGCCCGCGAAGTTCTGGCCGCCGCTATTCCTCTGTTAAAACGAAGCAATGTTGCATCCATCGAGACGCTCGCGTCGGATTCGCGTTTCAAAAAGGCCCTGATCGCCGCCGCCGTGACCCGCGAGATGAAGGAAGCGCAGCATTTCGTGGCGACAACACGATATCTGCGGCCCGCGATCGACATCTGCACGCGAATGGGATTTACATTGCCCCTCTCGCTCGCCGTAGTTTACGACTCGGTCGTGCACGGCAGCTGGGAACGGATTGCCGCAAAAGTACAACAGGCTTTCCAGCCTGTTGACAGAACGCAGGCTAGAAAGCCTGCTGCAGACGAAAAGGCGTGGATCACCGAATACGTCCGCAAACGCCACATCTGGCTGACGGCGATAGTTCGGCTGAGATCGACGACGTATCGCACCCGATTTTTCCTAAATCAGATAGCGACCGGGAATTGGGAATTGAAACTGCCGTTGATCGTGCACGGCGTGCGGCTGACCGACGTCGAATCGCAGGCTGCCAGCCTGCAAGTAGAAGCCGAGGATTCTGTCGAACAAGAGGAAGGAACATCTCTTCCGAAAGGCGCGGAAGACGCTAGTTTGGGTGATCAACACACGCGCTCTGGCAGCCTGCGGTCCGACACGGGGAGCGTCCTCGCGACCGCCGCGTCCAATTTCGACCGCATCGACGGAGTTGTCACGGGCGTTGTCACACGCACCGACCGTGCCAAATCGCTGTGGACAACGGTGATCGGGGCCGTGACACAAGCACTCTGGGCAGTATTTGGATTCTTCGCCGGTCTGCCCCGCGAAGTCTGGATCGTCGTCGCCCTCATCGCCGCCGCGTTGATGCTCCTATTTCTCTACCGCCAGCTGGTTCTGGGACGAATAAGAGAGAACCTCCTCGCCGGGAACGCAGGCGTCCCGCCTGCCCGTGTGAGTTTCCCCTCAACTTGAGTGAAACCAAACGGTTTGCAGCCGGGACGGCCGCGTTCCCGGCTATATGCTGACTGCTGATAACCGACTACTGACAACTGCCCTATGAACGACACAAAAAACATCCTCATCGCCTGGCTCAGCTCGACGACCTCGGTACTCGCCGCTATCGAATACCGCGAGGTCATCACCATCGTCTCAGCGATCGTGCTGCCCGTGCTGTTTTTCACGATCGGTAAGACGGTTGATGTGTTGGTGCAGGTCTATTTGGGCCGGAAGAAGACTGAATGAGTTGCAAAAGTTGCTCTTGGGCTTGCCCATCTATTTGCGGAGAGGCTCTGCTTCTCCGGCGAATGTTCCCCAAAGTTTTCGCGGCTTGCCGCCGCCGGAGGCATAGCCTCGAAGACCCCTTTGCGACGCACAACGGTGAAGCAGAGCTTCACCGCAAATAGAGCGGCACAGCCGCAAAGAAAATGGATAACAAAGCGAAAATCTACATCGCCATCGCCCTAGCCGCTCTCACCATCGCGGCATTCATATTCAGCTCGGTCTGGACGATTCGCAGATTCGCAAATCTCGAACGAGAACTCAGGGACGCGAGACAAGCAGTACAAACCGCCGACAAACTCGCCGCCACGCGTGAGATCGAGGCCGCCACTTACAAACAGAAGCTCGAGTATCTCGAAACCAACCTTTCCGAGATCCAAACCATTGCAAGGAAACAAGATGAAGAACTGGAAAAACTCAATACTGATACCGGCCGTGCTCGTACTAATGTCGAACGCACCCGCCGCATACGCACAATCGACACCACCGCCGCCGAACTCTGCGCAAAGCTCGCCGAAGTCGGTCGTGGATGCGATTGACCGCGTCGGACCGCAGGCTGCTAGCCTGCCGGTATCTGAAAAGCTTGCTAAAGAGCACACGCAGGCTGGCAGCCTGCGGTCCGACGTACTCGCCGCCTGTGCCGCTGCGGTCAACGAACTCAAAGCCTCACGCACGCTCATCGACTCTCTTGATTTTGAAAACACTTCGCTTAAATCACGCCTCGAAACCGAGAAACGCATGACCGCGATCCTCACCGAGCTAAACGCGACGCAAAAGAGCGAATCAGACGCTCTGCGAAAAGCGATCGACGCAAAGAACGAGACCATCGCCGCCCGCGATGCCGTGATCGTGACTCAAGACAAACTCATCGGCGCT
>JANNWQ010000161.1:0-30214 GCA_031408595.1 Acidobacteriota bacterium
GAAAAGCGAAAGAAAGAAGACAGAAAATAAACAAAAAAAGGAGCAACTGTAAACCTTGAACAGGACTAACAACAAAGTGACAACCTATACCAGGAATATCACTTAAACGTGTCAACTTTTTTTAGGACGACACAGGCTGTGTTTTTCTACGTGGGAAATGAGGGACAGTGGGACACAGCGAATGTAGAATTTTGAATATAGAATGCAGAATTACGGAGAAGGCAGTGTTTAACGGTGTGGGAATGTATGGAACACCGGAACCCTCGGCTCTGTTGGTTCGCGTTTGTTGACTGACTGGCGACAGAAAGTTAATCTTTTGAGGGTCATTGCGGCGGCTCTCTCGTTAGGTTTCTATGGACCATCAACTTCAAGATCTGATCGCGCAGTACGGCATTTATGCGGTCTTTGCCTTGTGTACGGTTGAAGGGGACATTACTCTGTTGATCTCCGGGACAATGGCTCAAGGCGGTTTGTTTGGCAACTGGGGCTTTTTGAAGGTGTTTATCGCAGGAACGCTTGGCGGTGTCGCGGGCGACTGCGCGGGATACGCTATCGGCCGCATTTTTCACGCAAATGCCAAGGACTATCGCTTTTACCAGGTAGCTCAGCCCCGTGTAGAAAAGCTGATCGAGAAGTTTGGCAGTTTTGCTATCATTATTTCTAAATACATCTACGGTATACGAGTAGCTGTCTGTTTGTCTTACGGCGTAAGCAAGATGCCGTTCCATCGGTTTTTGGGCTTGAGTGCTATAAGCTGTTCGCTCTGGGTTTTGATTCTCTCGGGGCTCGGATATTTTTTCAGCGGGGCCGTCACGTCGATGATCGGCGACTTTAAGCAGGTCGGATTTGTACTGTTCTTTGTAGTAATGTTCGGCGTGATCGTGTTTTACGTGCTCGAACGCTACTGGATATCCGAACGAGTCGAGGCCGCCGCACCGGAAACGATCCAGAAAATCGAAGAAAGATTGCTCGCTGTCGAAGAGGTCGCTCAGGAGAAATTTCACGATCTCAGCGAGAGATTACACTTGACCCGTGAGCCTAATCGGGCGGAGAGAAGAGAAGGAGAGAAGGGGAGAAAGGGAGAAGATGAGAAAGAGCCTCCGCCCACCGGCAACTGATTTCTGACTACTGACTGCTAACTACTGACTACTGACCAAATGATCATTCAATCATCTGCCCCGACGCGAGTTGACCTTGCCGGGGGCACAATCGACATTCCGCCTCTTTTCCTATTCCACGAGGGTGCCGCTACGGTAAACTTCGCGATCAGCATGCTCGCGCATTGTCGCATCGAAACTCGCGCCGACGACCGCATCATTCTCGACTCGATCGATCAAAAATCGACTGTTGAAACCACGGTTGGCAACATCGCGAGCCTTCGCGACGAGCCGAAATTACAGTTGCTCGCAAAACTTGTCTATTTCTTTCGCCCTGAGACTGGTTTCAAGATGACGACCGAGTCCAAGGCTCCGGCGGGGGCCGGACTTGCGGGGTCATCGACTCTGAACATCGCTTGTATAGGTGCTCTCAACAAACTCGTCGGCGACCGTTACACGCCCGACCGTTTTATTCCCATCGCGGCCAATGTCGAGTGTCAGGTGATACGTGTTCCGACCGGATTTCAGGATTATTACTCGGCACAATACGGCGGTGTAGCGTCGATCAAATTCGGGCCGGCCGGCATCGAACGCGAGTCTCTCAACGTTGATGTCGGAACACTCGAACGCCGCATCGCCGTTTGCTACACCGGCGAACCG
Organism: Acidobacteriota bacterium; assembly: GCA_031408595.1. GTDB lineage: Bacteria > Acidobacteriota > Blastocatellia > Pyrinomonadales > Pyrinomonadaceae > OLB17. The sequence continues at coordinate 1,758 of JANNWQ010000161.1, forward strand.
CGCAATTCTGGGACGAACAATTGGGAGATCACCAAACGACATATTGACGGCGATCAAGAGATATTTGAGATCTTCGACGGTATTCGCGACACATCGGTGAAAATGCGTGCGGCGTTACGTGCCGGGGCCTGGGACGCCGTCGGACAGATCCTTGCTGATTCTCATCCGCAACGGAAACGTCTTTCGCCAAATATCACGACCCCACAAATGGATCACCTCATCGAGACCGCACTTGCCAACGGAGCCATCGCTCCAAAGATCTGCGGTGCCGGTGGCGGCGGCTGTATGGCCTTCTATTGCGAAGACGGACGCCGTGGCGACGTAGAAGCCGCCCTGAGCCGCGAAGAGGGAGCCACGGTTCTCGATTGGAACGTCAACGCCGATGGCCTCACCATCAACGTCAGCTAACCACTGTCACAAGTTTGCCCTTTGCGGTGTATTGGTTCTAGAAAGTCATTTCTAAATCAACACATCTTGGAGGGCTACGCTCAAATGAAAACATTTTCTCGTAACTTAAAGTACATCGCCACCGCGCTCGCCGCTGCCGCGATCGGCATTTCGGCAACCACCGTTTTCGCCCAAACCTCGGTCATCATCAAAGACAAAGAAGGAGGCTTCTGCCAGAACTGGAACTGGTCTTCGAACAGCAAGGTCTCGTTCGCCGACCTTCGCGAACTGACCGCATCAGCAGGTGGAACCATCACAGTTGACGCTGGCAAGAACGGCGGGGTTAGCGTGTCGGGCGAGGACCGCAGCGATGTTGCGATTCGCGCTTGCGTACAGGCATGGGGAACAACCGAAGAAGCCGCAAAGGCAGCTGCCGCAGGAATCAGGATCAGCACGGCAGGCACTATCAAGGCCGAGAACACTCCGGAAGACAATTGGTCAGTGTCGTTCCAACTGTCGGTTCCACGTCAGAGCAATCTGAAACTTAACGCACACAACGGCGGCATCTCGATCGCAAATGTGGAAGGCACGATGGAATTCGAGACGCAGAACGGCGGTGTCAGTCTGAAGAATCTTGGCGGCGACGTAAAAGGATCGACAAAAAATGGTGGCCTAAACGTTGTTCTCGGCGGTACCGCGTGGCGTGGCAACGGACTCGACGCCGTTACGACGAACGGTGGAGTCAATCTGACTCTCTCAAAAAATTATTCTGCCAACGTCGAAACTGGCACGGTGAACGGAGGGTACAAGAGCGATATTCCGCAACTCAGTCTCACTACCGAAGATATCAAGGGCGGTTGGAAGACTCGTCCAACCCGCATCCAGACAAACTTAAATGGCGGCGGTGCTCCGGTCAAGGTCATCACGACCAATGGCGGTATCAAGATCAATGCACTTGAGAACGATTAGGCTCGAAAGGCGGCTGTCGCTGGTCGCGTGAGCCAATGCAGAAGCCCGCACGGAGTAAGGGCACCCACTATTAATGAGTGCCCTTACTTCGTGCGGGCTTCCGCAACAGCACCTAGGCTGCGAGCCTTTCCATCGTATTTGTCAGCGACCTAAAGATATCGCGTCCGTCATTCGACCCGAGCATATCTTCACAGGCTCGCTCCGGATGCGGCATCATTCCGAGTACGTTTCGATCCTGATTGCAGACGCCGGCAACATTACCTCGCGAGCCATTCGGATTTGCGTCTGCCGTCAGCTCGCCATTCTCATCACAATAGCGAAACACGATCTGGCCATTCTCCTCAAGCGTAGCGTATGTCTCGTCGTCGCAAGTGTAGTTGCCCTCGGCATGAGCAATCGGTATCGACAGCGGGTGTTGAGTCGTCACGGCCGATGTAAAAGGCGTATCGCGATTCTCGAGGCGAAGATTAACGTGCTTGCAGACAAAGTGCAGACCAGCATTCCGTCGCAAAGCTCCCGGTAGCAAACCCGCCTCGCAAAGGATCTGAAAACCATTACATATGCCAAAAACAAACTTCCCTTCAGCCGCGAATTTCTTAACGGAATCCATCACCGGCGAAAACCTAGCCAGAGCACCGGCCCGCAGATAATCGCCATATGAAAATCCACCCGGAACGATCAAGGCGTCAAAACTGCTCAGGTCAGTTTCCTTGTGCCAGATAAAATCCACAGGCTGTCCGACGTGCTTCGAGATGACATGATACGCGTCATGGTCGCAATTGGAACCCGGAAATACGATCACACCAAACTTCATTGTGCTATCTCCACTCTATAGTCCTCGATGACCGGATTGGCCAACACATCTTTTGCGATTGCCTCGGCTGCGGTTTGAGCATCCGATTCGCTCACGCCTTCAGAAAATGCGATCTCAAAATATTTTCCCTGCCGAATGTCTGCAAGATTTGTAAATCCCAGCAGTTCTGTAGAGTGATGAATTGCTTTACCCTGCGGATCGAGTACACTCGGTTTCAACGTTACGTAAACTAAAGCTCTCATAAATACCGTCCGAAATAAATTGTAGATTCTGACGCGTTTTCTTGTATTTATCAAAGGCTTGTGTTAGATTTCACGTAAATTTTCCGTCAAAGCAATTCTAAAAACTAAACCCCTAAAGGAGATCGTCTAATCATATGGAAAACTCTGGAAAGTCATCGCTTGGGCTTGATGCTAATGTTGTCGCTGGTCTTTGCTACGTTGCAAACCTGGTATGTTACCTCGGAATCGTTTTGGCTATCATAACCTTGGTTACTGATAAAGTTAACAAACTGGCTCGTTTTCATGCGGCTCAGTCATTACTACTCATCGCCGCTAACTTGATTGTCCTACTGCCCGGTTACTTTATTGCATTTGCTTTAATGGCCATGAACTCGTCCATAACGACGATTCTTGGCGGCCTGATCATGTTGGTAGTTGCTCTGGTTGGACTTGCACTTTTTGTATTTCTGGTAATTAGCGCGATCAAGGCATTCCAAGGCCAGATTTATAAAGTACCAGTCGTCGGGAACTTTGCCGATAAGTTTTCAGCATAATTTTTCAAGTGGTTTGCACCTTGGCTTGATTCACGGGCAATTTCCTCGACCGAAAGGCGAAGAGTTGCTCGTGTTCTTTTGGTTTGCTAACAAATGCGAGTCTATCTCGATAACTGTGTTTTCAACCGGCCGTTTGATGATCAAAGTCAGTCACGGATTCGACTCGAAACTGAAGCGGCACTCCATATTCTGGAGGAGATAGCTGCTGGCAGACTTGAACTGATCTGGTCCTATGTCAATGAGACCGAGAATCTACGTAACGAAAACGAAGAAGTCAAAAGATCGATTTTCGGATGGAAAGAGGTTGCCCTCATTGAAGTGGTCGAGACGACATATCTTTTAAAAAGTGCCAATTTGCTGTTAAAATTGGGACTCACAGTAGGTGACGCTTTGCATTTAGCATCCGCCGCCGAAGGAAAGGCCGAAATATTTCTGACAACCGATGATAAGCTGATTCGCAAGGTATCGGAGTTCAAAGGGGTTATTGTTCTAGATCCGATTAATGCTATCGAGAAACTAAATGAATACGTTAACTGACAAAGAAATAAAGGTTCAAGGGGTCGAAATGCTCATCCAGAACTTGGGATTGGTCGCGACCGAACGATTTATCTCCCTGATGAACCGTAAGGGTTTCGACTATACCGAATGGCGAAGGGACCTTTGGAAAGGCGAAACGATTGAAGAAGTCAGTTTGCGTGCCATGGCGGAATATAAACCAAAGCAGTAGCAATACTTACTCAAACACGCGTTCAAATACCTTCTCAACATTTCTCAAGTAATGTTTCACATCAAAGACGCGGGCTATCTCGTCGGAACTGAGTTTCGATGCGATGTCCGCGTCTTCGTTGATTAGCTGCTGATAATCGCCGCCTTCGTCCCAGACCTTCATCGCATTTCGCTGCGTCCAAGCGTACGCATCCTCCCGGGTGACGCCTTTTTGAGTTAGAGCGAGCAAAAGCTGGCCGCTGAACACCAAGCCTCGGGTAAGGTCCAGATTCTCCAGCATGTTTTCCGGATAGACGACAAGCGTGTCGAGCAGGCTGGTGGTCTTGGCGAGAATGTAGTCGAGCGTTGCCGACGAATCGGGCAACACGATGCGTTCGGCGGAGGAATGCGAGATATCGCGTTCGTGCCACAGGGCGACGTTCTCGAGGCCCACGATCGAATTGGCACGTACCGTACGAGCCATACCGCAGATGCGCTCAGAGAGGATCGGATTGCGTTTGTGCGGCATCGCTGATGAGCCTTTCTGGCCTTTCTTAAAAGCTTCTTGAGCTTCACGAACCTCGGTCCGCTGCCAATGCCTTACCTGCAAGGCGATCTTCTCAAGCGTCGAGGCAATAATTCCAAGCGTACAAAGATATTCAGCGTACCGATCACGCTGGATGACCTGCGTCGAAACATCAGCAGCCTTCAACCCCAATTTCGCACAAACTCGTTCTTCGACGTTTGGATCGAGATGGGCAAACGCCCCAACCGCACCGCTGATCTTCCCAACAGAAACAGCCTCTTTAGCATCGACCAGCCGACGACGGTTACGTTGCATCTCGGAGTACCATAGTGCCCACACCAGCCCGAACGACGTCGGCTCGGCATGAATGCCATGTGTGCGTCCGATCTGCGGAGTATCTTTGAATTCATACGCACGGCGTTTCAGCACATCGAGCAGAGCATCGACCTTCAAGAGCAGCAGATCGCACGCATCGACGAGTAATAGTGCGTTCGCCGTATCAACAACATCGCTCGAAGTCAGTCCAAAGTGAACAAAACGCGACGCCGGGCCGATATTCTCGGCGAGATTCGTTGTAAACGCGATTACGTCGTGATCCGTCGTCTTCTCGATCTCGTTGACGCGTTCGACCGTAAACGCGGCCTTTGCCTTGATCTCACCAAGTGCATCGACAGGTATAGTCCCGTCCTCGGCATGCACTTCGCACACAGCTATCTCGACATCGAGCCACTTCTGAAACTTGTTCTGAAGCGACCAAACCGCTCCCATTTCGGGCAATGTGTATCTTTCGATCATTGTGTAACTATATTTTAACGCAGAGGACGATGAGTTCGCAGGGAAACTTCGCTTAGTCCTTTTCTTGCTCGGCGGGCTCGGCGATCTCTGCGTTTAGATCACCGCCGTCACCGAGGACATCCTCAAAATAGACCATCTTCACGACCACTACAATTACTGCGAGCAAAGGTGTTGCCAGAACCAGCCCCAGCCCGCCGATCATTGCCCCAAGCATAAGCTGAAAAATGATAGTCAGAGCAGGAGCGAGTTCGACGGTTTCGCGTTCGATGATCGGAGTGACGACGTTCGATTCTATCATCTGGACTCCGACATAAAGCCCAAGCACATAGACCGCACTTATCGGGCTGTCTATGAAAGCTAGCAGCAACGCCGGTATCGCAGAAATGATCGGCCCAAAATTCGGGATAAACGATAACAACCCCGCGATCAACCCTAGCGTCAATGCAAGCGGAACTCCTATGATCGAAAGCCCGATCCACGTTAGCAGCCCGATAAACAGCATCGAACCGGCCTTCCCGATCAGCCACCAACGCAGCGTCTCATAGATCGTATCCAGCACCTCGCCGACACGTTTACGCTTCGCTATCGGAAAGAATCGCGTCAGCCCGACCGAATAAAATCGAGGCTCACTTGCCAAATATATCGCAAGCAGAATAGTGACAAAGACGTTGCCGAGAGATCCCAGAGTTGACGAAAAAAAGCCGCCGACACTGCTCAACATGCTCGCCGGGTCTATCTTCGACATCACCTCATCGGCACTCGGAAGTTGCTCGATAAGAGTGCACCCCCAGGCGAATCTTGATAGATACTCACCCGTCTGCTGAGCCGACTTTGGGATTTCGACGCGTAGGACCCGGACCTGCTCGGCCACGCTCGGTGCCAGCAAGGTAACCGCTCCGGCGACGACGACCAAGAGCAGCACAGCCACGATCATCACCAACCAGCCTTCGCTCAGCGGCAACCAACGTCGCACGAGATCGGCGAGGCCGTGAAGGAATATCGCCAGCAACGCCGCCGCAAAGATCAGTAACAAAATATCGAACGCAAAATAAGCAGCCGCGAGTACCAGTAAAACCAGACATACAACCGCCACAGCGATCAGCACTCGCTGTGTGTAAGGTCTCTGTTCGTCCGGTTTGGCCATTCTAGATGAGATTCTTCGCGACCAGAAGTTCGGCGTTCAAAACAGCCGATCCGGCGGCACCGCGCACCGTGTTATGACTCAAAGCCACAAACCGGTAATCGTAAATATTGTCGGGAAAAACGCGTCCGACTGTGATAGTCATCCCGTCGCCGTTATCTCGGTCAAGCCTCGGCTGAGGCCTCGAAGGTTCGTCGGTGACGTCAATGAATCGCTTTGGCGACGAATGCAGATCGAGCGACGGGAACGAACGCATCGCTTCGACCACGCCTTCAAGCGTTGCAGTCTCTTTCAAATTCACACGAACTGACGCCGTGTGCCCGTCGAGCACATTGACCCTGAAACACTGTGCCGAAACCGTAAAGTCCGCGTGTTCAATCGCACCGTTGGCAAATGTACCCAATACCTTCTGTGCCTCGATCTCAACCTTTGGCTCCTCACCAGCAATGTACGGGAAAACATTGTCAGTAATATCCATCGACGCTACGCCCGGATAACCGGCACCCGAGATCGCCTGCATTGTTGTGACGATCACTTCTTCGACGCCAAATTTGCGGTGTAATGCGGCAAGCGGCGGTGCGAAGCTGACGACGGCACAATTAGGATTCGTCACGATAAATCCTTTCGTGAAACCTCGATTCTCGCGCTGCTTATCTATCAGGCCCACATGATCCGGATTGATCTCAGCGATCAAAAGCGGCACATCCTCGTCCATTCGATAGCTCGACGAATTCGATATTACCGGATAACCCGCACGTGCAAACGCCTCCTCAGTCTCGCGAGCGACCGACGAAGGCAGGCTCGAAAACACGAGATCGCAATCCAGCGGCGGCTCGATCGGCTTGACGATGATGTCGCGAACATTCTCGGGTATCTTCCCCGGCAATTTCCACGCGCAAGCCTCCGAATACGGTTTCCCCGCTGAGCGGTTAGAAGCAGCCATCGCCGTTATCTCAAATTGCGGATGGTTCTCCAACAACTGAGCAAACCTCTGTCCAACCGTACCGGTGGCCCCTAGAATCCCTACGCGATATTTTCTTGACATAAAAAATGAAGTCGAAACACCCTTGATTGTATTTCATAGCCCATAAAATGAGGAAACGCGGCTATCGACGCCGCGTATCGCTCGACCGAATTGTAGGACGCGTATCATTGCAGAGCCGCCTTCATTCTCTTGACGCCTTCGGCCATCCTCTCCTCAGTATTACAGAACGAGATGCGCAAAAATCCTTTAGCCTCGTCACCAAATGCCAAACCCGGAACGGTAACGACGCGATTCTGCAAACATTTCTCAGCGATCTCAATATCGTCACCAAGCGAACGCACGTCGAGCATCGTGTAGAACGCACCTTCGGGTGAGGTCGCGTGAAGTCCCATTTCAGTCTTGAACAGATCGACAAGAAACTCACCGCGTTTTTTATAAACCTCACGAGCGTTCTCTTTGGCGGCTTCGGCCTCTTCCGACCAGCCCAAGAGCGAAGCTTTTTGCGTGATCGTCGAAGTGCAAACCGTCGTAAATCCATGCAACACCTGGATCGCATTCATGATCTCGGCGTCCTTGCTGGCCGCCCAACCTAGCCGCCAGCCGGTCATGGAAAGAGATTTCGATAATCCGCTGACAATGATGGTCTTATCGTAATATTCCGAAGCCGAATGCGGACGTTCGCCAAAGTAAAGATCGCTGTAGATCTCATCCGAGATCAGCCAAATGCCCGTGCCATCAAGTGCCTCCGCGATCTGTTTCAGGTCTTCAGGCGTCATTATCTTGCCCGTCGGATTCGAAGGCGAGATGACAACCGCAGCCTTTGTTTTCTCGGTAATTTGAGATTTGAAATTTGAGATATCAAATTTGAAATCGCCATCCGCCGGCATTCGGTAGTAAACCGGCACGCCCTGAGCGATACGCGTACACGCATCATATGCCGGAAAACTCGGATTTGGCAGCAACACCTCGTCACCGTCATCGACAACGCACATAAATGCATCGGTCATCGCCTCTTGCGAACCGCAAGTGACGACCACGCCGGTTCGCGGCAGATCGAGATGCGGATACTGCTCGGCGATCTTATCGCGAAGAGCAGGAATTCCCGGATGTGAGGTGTATCCGTTCTGTTCATCACGCGAGATGCGGGCCGCTTCGTCGCGGAGAAACTGCGGCGTCGGCAGGTCGGGCTCGCCGAGGCCGAAATTAATGCTGTCCGGCAACGCACGTTCAAAAAATTGACGAATCAGCGTCGGCTGCAGGCCGCGCATCCTTCTGGGAAGAACAAACTCTTTTCGCATCGATGCTTCCATTTGCTACCAGCTCCCGCCCGCCGGATGTTCTGCCTCATCCTGCTTTTCAAGATCTTCCTCGATCTCTTCGCGAATCGTTCCGACCTCAACATTGTATTCGCCTTCAGCCTGAGCGAGCGGATCGGCATTGATGACGCCGGCGAGCGTTTCGATCTCGCCGATGATCGCCTGACCGAGGCCACCGATCTTTTCGATAATGCCGTGTTTTGGTTCGTCGTCTGTGACTTGATCGTTCATTGTATAGATCTCCTGAATTCTTATTTTAGGCTATTTCGAATGAATAATAAACGAGCGTGTCCGCAACCGAACCGAAGCGGCGGGATCGCTCCATTTATACTGACGGAACCGATGAACGCAACATTAATTTACCCACACCAACTCTTCCGAGATAACCCCGCAATAGACAAGGGCGACCTCGTCTACCTTATCGAGGAGCCTCTGCTTTTTACCCAGTTTCGATTTCATCAGCAGAAACTGGTTCTCCACCGTGCGTCTATGAAATGGTATGTAGAGTGGTTGGAGGGGCAAGAGTGCAAAGTTCGATATGTCGACGCATCCGAGATCGAGAAAACCGGAGATATTGCCCGCATTCTATCGAACGATCGCGTATCGAGCGTCAAATTCGTCAACCCGGTCGACGATTGGCTCGGGCGGCGGTTGGTCGCTGCGCTTGATGAATCCGGGATCACGCACACGCAGATTGACTCACCGATGTTCATCAACTCGGAAGAGCAGATAGAGAATTATTTCGTTGGACGAAAGTCGTATTTGATGGCCCATTTCTATAAGCACGAGCGTGAGATGAGGAATATCCTCATGGAGCACGATGGAAAGCCGATAGGCGGGAAATTCTCATTCGACACAGAAAACCGAAAAAAGCTTCCAAAGGGTCTCCGCTTGCCCGCTATAGAAAAGCCAAGCCGTAATGAGTTTGTGACCGAGGCGATCGCATATGTTTCTGCAAACTTTCCTAACAATTACGGGAAGGCTGACGATTTTGATTATCCAGTCACATTTAACGATGCCGATGCATGGCTTGAGCGATTCTTGCACGAGCGCTTGAAACAGTTCGGCGACTACGAGGATGCGATCTCACCGCGAGCGGACTTCGTTTTTCACAGCGTCCTCACTCCGATGTTGAATACGGGCCTGCTCACGCCGCAGAATGTGGCCGACCGGACGCTGGCGTTCGCAGAACATAACGATGTTCCCCTGAATTCGCTCGAAGGATTTATTCGTCAGATCGTCGGCTGGCGTGAGTTTATGCGAGGTATCTATCTCTCGCTCGGCCGCAAACAGCGAACGGCTAACTATTGGAAACACCAACGCAGACTTCCCGAGAGTTTCTGGACCGCGACCACCGGCATTGAGCCGGTAGATGACGTGATCCGCAAAACTCTGCGAAACGCATACAGCCATCACATTGAACGGCTGATGATAATGGGTAATTTTATGGTGCTAACCGAGATCGAGCCGAACGACGCGTATCGATGGTTCATGGAAATGTATGTCGATGCTTATGACTGGGTGATGGTGCCAAATGTTTACGGGATGAGCCTGCAATCGGACGGCGGATCGATCGTGACGAAACCGTACATCTCCGGATCAAACTACATCCGCAAAATGTCGGACTACAAAGCTGGCCCATGGTGCGAGATCTGGGATGGTTTGTATTGGCGGTTTATCGCCAAACACGAAGATTTCTTCCGTTCGAATCACCGTTTGTCGATGATGCCGATGCTCCTTGCAAAAATGGATCCCGCGAAGCGCGAGAGGCATATGAACATGGCGGAAAACTATCTAGCGACCTTTAACCGATAGCGGCAAAATCGATAAAACCGGTTCTCGGATCGGCCGAAACCAATCTTACTTTTACTTTCTCGCCCACCTGCAGCCCGTGTTCGCCTTGTTCGATACGGCCATCGACCGGTGGACGCAATATGCGGGCGAAGGTTCCGCTCTCGGTGACGCCGGTGACTATCGCTTCAAAATTCTCGCCCACGTGCCGCTGCATCACGGTCGCCGCGACGACCTTTCGTATTTTGCGTTCAACCTTACGGGCTGCTTTTTCCTGCTCGTTGCAATGCTCAGCGATCGCGTCGAGTTCTTCGTTCGAGTATGGCTGCGGCTGATTTGATATCACGGCTTTGACGAGCCGCTGGACGACGATGTCTGTAAATCGCCGATTCGGAGCCGTCGAATGGGCATAGTCGCGAACCGCCAAACCAAAATGTCCGCCGGAATCTTCGCCCAGACGCTCGACGACATATTCGCCGCTGCCGATCAATTTGACGACGGAAAGAGAAAGATCGGGAAAGTGTTCGGGATCGGCAACTCGCCTTTTATTGAGAAATGCTGCCAAAGCAGGCTGATCTGGCATCTCCGGCAAATTCTCGCCGTACTCACTCGCGATCCGCCGGATCCCATCCCAACGCTGCGGTTCTCTCACAACACGTCGCAAAGACGCGAAGCCTTTCGCCTCAAGAAACTCGGCCATCTCGACATTTGCCGCGACCATGAAATTCTCGATCAGTTTCTTTGCCGAGTTTGACCGAACGGAGACCAACCCCTTGATCTCACCATCCTCGACAACGGCCGAAGACTCGATCGATTCGAATTCTAAAGCTCCTTTTTTCTCACGATACGCAGCGAGCCTTTTTGCTGCCTCACGCTGCAGCTCGACCTGTGCCTTTAGCTCGGGCGAACGCTGCAGTTCGTCCGGCATGTCGCCCTCGCCGTCGAGCCATTCGCCGATCTCTTCATACGAGAATTTTGCGTGATTATGAATGAAGGCTCGGAAGAACTTGCTCTCGGGGACGTCGCCGTTTGCTTTCACCGTCATATCCGCAACGACAGCGAGCCGGTCTTCGTCTTGACTTAGCGACGTCATGTCGGTCGAGAGTTTCTCGGGCAGCATCGGGAATATCTTGCTTTCGGTATAGACCGTAACCGTATTCTGAGCCGCGTGAACATCGATCGGCGTGCCTTTCGGAACGCGGACGTCCACGTCCGCGATACCGACCAGCACTCGAATATCGCCATTCTCCAACCTCTCAGCCCACTCAACCTGATCAAGGTCCCGCGATGTGCGGTTATCGATCGATGACCACAACAAATGACGCAGATCTTGGACATCTAAGCCTCGCGAAGGTTGGCCGCCGTCCGCGATCTGCTGCAGTTGGGCGTAAACTGCATCGGAAAACTCCGGCTCAAATCCATTGTCGAGCATCGCCCGATGCGCTCTTTCCGTCAGCCAGCTGTTGTTATAATGGTCGCTCATAAATGCTTCATCTCGCGGCTTATACGCTCCCAACCGCCGCTCGTTTGCTTGTAGATTTTATGCTCTGCAGGGAGAAATCCTTCCTCGATCGAGCGGCATTCCAAACGCTCGATCCGCAACCAGGGGTGTTCGAATTCTATCGTATTGAACGAATGCGGCTCGCCGCGAACGCGTGCGGATGTTGCCGTTCCAGCCTGAATTATCAGTGCGACGCGGCCATTACCCAGTTCGTATCTTTTTGCCGTTGTCTCGATGTTACTCACATGCAGGTGGCCTGCGAGAAAAACGTCGCCGCCGCAATCCGCGATCATCGGCATCGCTTTCTCGGCATGACCGACGACGTCGTCTTCGTCATGGCCATCCGGCAGGTCGAATGGATGGTGCGTAACCACGATTTTCAACATCCCATCGTGCAGATCGCGAAACTGATCCTGAATAAACGCGATCTGCTCGTCACTGATCCGCCCGCCCTTGATCGTAAAAGACCTTGCCGTATTCACCCCAACGATCGCGAGCTCGTCGTCGATAAACGTCGGCGTCAGGTCGCTCGTGATGTATTTTTCGTACTTGTCGAGCTTTCGTAAGAATCTGTCGAGAACATTGTAGAGCGGTACATCGTGGTTGCCAGGAACGATGATCTGGGGCTTTGGCAAACGATCCAGAAATCCACGTGCCTGTTTGAATTCCACACTCTTTGCCCGTTGCGTCAGATCGCCGGAAACGACAAGGACGTCGGGTGATATCTCGTTTATCTTAGTAACGACGAGTTCGACCACGGCCGCGTTCGCAGTGCCGAAATGAACATCTGAGATGTGAACGATCTTACGCATTTTCGTCTATTTCGGGGCCTGGTTTGGGCACGAGCACTTTTAGAGCATTGGGGATGATCTCGTAGTTCAGCGGAGTTTCTAGGGTGGAAACTTCACCGTCAAAGGCCACGGAAATTCGCTTTCGGCGCGTCTTGATCGAGACCGAGTCTGTCGAGACCTCTTCGAAATCCCTCCACTGTTTGACCCGACCGGTGAGCGTATGGAACAAAAGCATGATAACGCCCCAGCGTCCGCCGCGATGCAGAAAATAAACGCTCAACTTGCCGTCGTCGAGCTTCGGCCGCCGGCCGATATTGTAAAGCTCCATTTCGTACCGGTTGTTGCCGACGAAAACGAACGGAGTTTTCCTCTCGAATGACCTGCCGTCCAGTTCGAGCCTCACCTTAAGAAACGGCGACAACCTAAACATCCGCAGCGTAGCCCACGCCGCCGCCCGCCACTTGCCGTAACCGAGACGCTGTTGCTGTTCGCGTTTGCGAACGATCCGCGGATAAAGGCCGATGCTGGAATTGTTTATGAAGATCCGGTCGTTGACCTTGGCGAGGTCGATGGTCTGAGTTTCACCGTCGACGATGATCTTGATCGCGGCTTTTAGATCTTGAGGAACTCCTAGATCTTTTGAGAAATTATTCAGCGTTCCGAGGGGAAGGACTCCGAGCGTTTTTCCCGCGCGATATGCTTCCGCCGCGACGGCGCTGATCGTCCCGTCGCCGCCGCCGGCGACGATAATATCTGCATCGCTTTCAGCCGCGGCTTTGGCGAGCGACAGGATCTCTTCGCCATTCTTCGCGAGGTGAACATTCGCTCGCACGCCGAGCGCGATGAAGCGTTCGGTCAGCGTCTTATCCGTTTCGCCCTCAAGCACGCTGCCGGAACCGGCATTTACGATCACCTCGATGTGCGGCATCAAATACAATTATCTCAAATAATCCAAGTCCTGGTCGCGGCGACGCGGACTTTTCTTGGAGACATTCCCAGATCAATGTTGTATTATTGGATCAATTACCACCGAAACCTAGTCCGCAATAGGAGAAATGCTTATGTGTAGATTTTCTTTATTGTTGATCGCGACAATAGCCGTTGCCTCATTTTTCGCCCGGTCGGCAGCTGGACAATTCCCCTCGCTTCCGAAAATAGATTTGCCAAAGGTCTTTAAGAAGGAATCTCCCCCGACTCCGAATGCAACTCCGAACGACCCGGATCCGGTCAAGCGGACCTCTGATTCGTCTTCGCCGGTTCCGGACGGCGAAGTGCGTGGAAAGCCTATTCAAGGAGCAAGGATAACCTTTTCGAACAACCCCGACGGCTCTAATCCGAAAACCAGCTTCGGCTCTTCGGAGTTCATCTACGGCCGTCTCGATCTGGGCGGCAAAACCGTCTACGAGGCGTTCGGCCTGAAGAACCAAACTGATGTGCCGATCTACTACATTCATTATGATCTGAAGATCTATAAACCCGGCGAGAAACCGTATGCGGGCAATTGGGGCGGTTCCTTCAACCAGACCCTGGTGACAAAGGAGGACGCCAAGAAAACGTACTGGACCTTTGACGTGCTGCCGGACCCGACGAAGATCTCCACGATGAAAAGCATGCTGGCGGATCAAAAGGATTTTGAACGCAAAAGCGTCGCCGGAATATACACAAAGTGGTATAACGCTGATTCCGCAAGAAGTACATTTCCGCAGAGCGGGACATATACCATCGACGTTACGATCTGGGGCGAAGCTTATGACGATTGGGGCAAACCGATTGTAGGTTCCGATGTGAAACCGACGGCGTCGGCCATGTTCGCCTTTCAATTCAGCGGAACTGACGGACAGATGCTCGTTGCAAATGGAGAGAAGGCCAACAAGACCTTAGAATCAGCTAAGATCGCCAGAGAGATGCATCGCACGATGCCTGACTGGTGGTTCAAAGGCGGTACTTATCCAGCCGAGCCAAAGCTATCCGCGGCGCGACTTGTCCCTATGATCAAGGGCTTTATCGCGCAGTGGAATCTGACCTACCTCAAACATATGATTGTGAAAACGGATGGGCCGCTCTGGGGGATCAAAAAGAACGACCTCGGTATACCCACGTTCAAGGACCTCAGCCCTTACATTTACATCATTTATAAGGAGCCAAAGGAGAGCTTGTGTAACATCGGTGCGGTGTACATGCGACAGCCGTATGCCGGGGCGGGCAGCTACGGCGAGCCGTTCCTGGGCGGCATCCGCGATGTTGAGTACATCGACTGCGCCGTGGTCAAGTAGGACGGACCTTGAAAATGCGACCGCCGTGAGCAGGGCAGTTCCGTGCGAACATACTCAGCGCATGGCGGTCTCGACATTTGCGCCTATTTTATCGCAAGTAATCCTCGAGTTTTGTCGAGGCGTCGGTCTTTTCGTCGCGGTATTTAACGATGATCGGGCAGTAGATGGACAGGCCGTTTTGTTTGCCGAATTCGTTTGAGACGGCACGCGACCCTTGCACGACAACCGCTCCGGCGGGGATTTCAAGTGAACTTCCGTCTTCGGATTTAATGATGCGTTCGTTTGGCAAGTCAAATACCGGAGTCGAACGCGTCAAGATTACCCCGCTCGCCAACACCGCACGTTCGCGGACGATCGTTCCTTCGTAAACACCCGTATTTCCGCCAACCAAAACGTCGTCCTCGATGATCACAGGCGTTGCATTCACCGGCTCTAGCACGCCGCCGATCTGAGCAGCTGCGGAGAGGTGAACACGCTTCCCGATCTGAGAGCACGAGCCGACAAGCGCGTGCGAATCGACCATCGTTCCCTCGTCAACATACGCCCCGACATTAATATAAGCCGGCGGCACCACAACAACGCTCGGAGCCACATACGAACCATCCCGTATCGCCGACCCGCCCATCACTATCCGCACGCCGTCCGCCAAAGTCATCGGCCGCAACGGAAATGTGTCCTTATCAAAAAACTGCAAAGTCTCGGTCGGCTTAGACATCTCGACCATCTTGCCCATCCGAAACCCGAGCAAAATTCCCTGCTTCACCCAGGAATTCGCCCGCCAAATGCCGTCCGCACCTTTCTCGGCAGAACGGATATCTCCGCGACGGAGGGCGGTTTTGAATGTCTCGTAGACTTCGCGATCGTCAGAGGAAAACTCTGATTTCTCGAACAATTTTTCAATCTCGCTCTTTAAATTCACAAATTCCCCGTTTCTTAAACTTCGTCCCGATTCGCAAAGACCGCCCTCGCGATCAAACCAATTCCGCCCGCAAACAAGATAAGCATAATCACCGTGTTAAAAAGGCTCGTCGGCTGAAAATATATCTGCAAATTCATCAAAACGCCCGACGCTATGACAATTATACTTATCGCGATGAGTATCCAGCCGGTGATGGATTTGCCGTTGAAGAAAACGAACACGATCCCGAAGATCAGCGGCACGAGCGACAAACCAAACGTGTTGTAACCGCCCCAATTCCAAAAGCCGCTGGTCACGAGCACGCGGCTGATGAGCATATAGCCGCCCGCAATGGTCATTATGAATCCGATCAAGAACTCGATCAAACCTCCCGAAGTCCCGCCCGGCCTTTTTAGATCGTCAAATTCCATAGAAACTTCCGATTAGCTCAGCTTCAGATCTTTCATAACCGCTTTTAGAACAGAGCGTGCCTCTGGCGACACCGGAACGAGCGGAAGCCTCAGGTTTTCTTCCAGCAAGCCCATTTCCTTCATCACAAATTTGCACGGAGCAGGCGAGGATTCGATAAAATTCGCCTCCATCAGCGGTAGGATCTTGTAATTGATCTTTCGTGCAAAGTGAAACGAACCGTTTAACGCATGATCGACCATTTTCACGGTTTCCTTTGGAATTTCGTTCGAGCAAACCGATACCAAACCATCGGCGCCAAGCGATATCAGCGGCAGTGTCGAAGCGTCGTCGCCCGAAAATACGCGGAAGTTTTTTGGCCGCTTCGCGATGATCTCCATTATCTGCGAAAAATTTCCGGAGGCTTCCTTTGTCGCAACAATATTTTCAAATTTCTCGGCCAAACGCAGCGTGGTTTCGGCGGAAATATTCGAAGCGGTACGTGACGGTACGTTGTACAGCACGATCGGAAAGCCTTTCACCGACTTCGCGATTTCGGCGTAATGTGCGAACAGCCCTTCCTGCGTCGGTTTGTTGTAGTACGGAGCGACGATCAAAGCCGCGTCGGCACCGACCTCTCTCGCTTTTCGCGTGTGTTCGATCGCGGCGGAAGTATTATTCGTGCCCGTGCCCGCAATCACCTTAGCACCAAGCTTTTTCGCCACATCAACCGCCAAACGGATCAAGTGAGCCTGCTCTGACGAGGCCATCGTGACATTTTCGCCCGTAGTCCCGCACGGCACGAGCAATTTCACGCCGCCTTTCACCTGCCGCTCGACCAATTTCTGAAAACACGCATCGTCAATCGATCCGTCCTTCTTAAACGGAGTCACAAGAGCCGTCGCCGTTCCGTGCAGCCAATCTAATTTCATCGTCATAGCGAAATCAGTATATTCTTAGCTGTGCGGAACTTACAAAATAGATACGAGGAATTTATGGCAATCATAAGGAATGGTTTTTTGTTTTTGGGCCTTCTAACGGTGGGTTTTGGCTGCTACACGCCTTCTGCACAGGTAAATCGATCGCAAACAACGCCGCAACCGTCCGAAACGAGGGCAAAGATCGCAGACAGCTTTGCTTATCCTATCGGAAAGTCCGAAACCGTCACACAAGCCAAAGACAAAGACGATTGGTACAACGCTCTAGACTTCGGAGCGAACGATCATCTCGGTGAAGACTGGAATAAAAACACCGGCGGCAATACCGACTGCGGCGAACCTGTATTTGCGGCCGCAAATGGTGTTATCACCTACGCCGAAGACGCCGGGCCCGGTTGGGGAAACGTGATCATCGTCGAACACACTCTAAAAAACGGCGACAAGATCCAAACGCTTTACGGACACCTTCAGGAAATCCTCAAAACAAGCGGTGTAGTAAAAAAACGCGACCAGATCGGCAAGGTCGGCAACGCAAACGACCGCTATCTCTGCCATCTGCATTTCGAATTACGCACCGCCGATTCCCGCGAAAGGAACAAAGCCGGCGGAGGCTATGCCAAAGACCGCAAAGGCTGGCTCGACCCTTCGGATTTTATCGATAAGAACCGTTGAAGAAGGCTTCTAGCTTTCGCTCGTCGAGTTTTCCACCGGCCCGCACGCCTGAGCAAATGTCCAAGCCGAATGGCTGCACTGTCTCGATCGCTTCCTGAACATTCGACGCATTAAGCCCGCCCGCTAAAAATACGGGTTTGCCGCACGTTTCGACTATTTTTCGCGACAATTTCCAATCATGCCGCCTTCCCGTACCGCCCAGTTCTTTGACAGCAAGCGCAGGATTTCCGCTATCAAGCAAGATCGCATCCACAAAAGGTGCGATCTCCGCCGCTTCGTCTACAGAACTTTCCCCGGCGACATGAATAACCTGTACGAGCTTCATGTGAGGCAAAGCAACTCGTATCGCGTCATATTCACGCCCCAACAATTCGTCGACGATCTGAATTGTGTTCGTATGCGTCCGGTGGTGGTGTTGAACAATATTCTCCGCCGTCTGCTCACTCGTAAGTAGAAAAGTAGCCACCGGCGGCGGGACAGAAGCCGCAATTGCCTTGATCAACTCATCCGCGATCGGCCCCGGCCCGCTGGGCATCTTCGCCACCAATCCAATAGCCGACGCCCCAAAAGAAATAGCCGTCGCGGCTTCTTGAACGCTTGAAATGCAGCAGATCTTTATTCGCGGAGTTTTCATTCAAACAGGATATACAGGATGAACAGGATTTAGGAAGTTATCCTGCTTATCCTGTGCATCCTGTTAAAATTTGTAACTAGGAATAGAGTTCGTCGATCACAGCGGTAAAATCGTAGACTCCGCATTTGCCGCTTACCCATTCTGCAGCCGTGATCGCACCGAAAGCAAAGCCTTCACGAGACCTGGCGGTGTGTTCTAACAATATTTGGTCCGCCGGGCCGTCGAAACCTACTCGATGAGTTCCGGGAATGTTTCCGGCGCGCGTCGCGGTGATCGAAAAGTCTTTTTTGATGTGTTCGGCGACTATATCTTTTATTTTCAGGGCCGTGCCGCTTGGGGCGTCGAGTTTTCGGGAATGGTGTTGTTCTTCGAGAAAGGTTTCGTACTCAGGGAACTTTGCAAAAAGCTCGGCGGAGTATGCGGCGATGCGGTAGAAGAGATTCACACCTATCGAAAAATTCGCCCCGAATAGAAATGCACCGTTTCCATCCGCCACGATCTTCTCGATCTCCGCTTTCTGTTCGCTCCAGCCCGTAGTGCCTTCAACAAGGGCAACCCCGGCTTTTACGCAAGCAGTAACATTCCGCTTGACCGCCGCAGCATTAGAAAAATCAATTGCGACCTCGGCACCGGCCATCTTTGCGGCCATTTCGTCTGCGGAAATATCTTTGTCAGGCTCGTCAAACGCCACCACAACCTCGTGGCCCTTGTTCTCAGCAAGCACATGAATAAGCCTGCCCATTGCTCCGTAACCGATGAGTGCGATCTTCATATTGGGGATTTTAACGCAGAGGCCGCAAAGTACGCAGAGAAAGAGTTAAAGAATTAAATCTCTGCGTCCCCAGCGATCTCTGCGTTCAATAATTTCTTTACCAGATTGACGTACAGTTCGACAGATGTCTCAAGATCTTTCTTTAGGACAAATTCGTCTTTTGTATGAGCCACGAGTATCGATCCCGGGCCTAAAAGCAGCGGCTGGCCCCAGTTTCCTAGGTGCGGGATGTCGGTTGTGAACCGTACGACCTTTTGTTTGAAGCCGTCGACTGACAGCATTTTTACCGGGAGGCTGTACGACATCACTTCGAGTTCGCCGCGGTCGCGGATGATGCTTTCCAGTGCGTGAACTATTGGCTCATATGGTGTTGTAAGGCGAATTAGAATGCCGGCTTCTGCGATTGGAGGAATTACATTCAAAGCGATGCCGCCGTCGAGCGTTGCGATGTTGCAGGTTGTCTCGCCGAAAAATTCGTCGTTTGGAAACTTTGTGTGGCGGACGTCTTCGAGGATGTCGAGAAGTTTTTCGATCGCCGATTCGCCTTGCTCAGGATACGCCGAATGCGCTGCTTTGCCTTGCGTTTTGATCTTCGCTCTAAACGCACCTTTTGAACCGATCGCAAGATCATTATCGGTCGGTTCGCCATTGATCATGTATTCACACTTTGCCGCGAGCGGGTGATCGTTCGCAACTTTTGCTCCGGTCGACGCACGCTCTTCTTCGACGGTGTACAGCAGGCCAATGTCTTCGATTCCCTCTTTCTTCAACAATTCCGCCGCAGTGATCTGCGCGGCAATTATCCCCTTCGCATCGCACGAACCACGTCCGTAGATCTTTTCGTCATCCTCCGTCGGAGCGATAAACGGCGGAACCGTATCCATATGTGTCGAAAGCCAAACCCGCGGCGTTTCGTTGAGATACGCGATCACGTTGTTCTGATTCGCCGAAACAGCCTGCAACTCGACCGTCCAGCCGAGTGACTCAAGATGATCTCTTAGCCAGAAACCAACCGCTTCCTCTTCGCCCGAGGTGGACGGTATAGTCATCAAAGATTTTGTTAGTTCAAATAAATTCATTCTCTATCGATTCTGCTAATATTTACTAAGTGAATTCAGCCCTCAGAATAGCCCTACTCGGCATTGCTTGTCTTGCGGTGACCGCAGTGTGTCTGATGATACTCAACACTATTATCACGGCATTTGCTCCATGCTACGTAGCCGGCGGCTGTGCCAAAATGCCGATCACCGAAACGATCGCAACCATACTGGATACTATCAGGTACTTTTGCTACTTCGCCGTCTTCCCGTTAGGGGCAGTCCTTCGCAAGCGTGATTTCCGCAAATTGACCGGGTCAAAGAACCTCAATCGCATCCTACGATACGCATTCGCGGCTATCCCATTTTTACTGCTGCCGTTCCGGTCGTTCCTGAATATCAATCTTTTTTGAAGAGTGCCCGGTGCAGGCGTTTGATCACATCTGCGACTAATTCTTCCTTAACCACAAAAGTCAGATTAACACTCGAAGCCCCGTGCGAAACTAAGGCAATATTTATGTCATCGATGGTCGAGAATACTTTCGACGCCAATCCGGTGCTAGCCCGCAAGCCTTCGCCTACAACGCACACGACGCCGTAACCAGGCTCGACCTCGACATCGCCGAGGCGCTTGAGTTCGGTGACGATCTTGTCCAGTTCGGCGGTGTTGTCGAGCGTTAGGGCGACGGAAACCTCGGAGGTCGAGATGACGTCAATGACGGTCCTGTAACGTTCAAAGACCTGAAACAACGCACTCATAAAGCCGTAGCTGCCGAGCATTCGAGCCGAGGTGATACGCAGGATGGTGATGTTCTTTTTGTGGGCGATCGACTTGATCTTGTTCGGCGCCTCGGCCGAATCCGCGAGGACCATTGTACCGATCTCGTTTGGCTCGAAGGTATTGCAAACCCGAACAGGAATTGAATGATCGACGGCGGGCTTGATCGTCTTCGGATGAAGAACTTTGGCTCCGAAATACGCTAGCTCGGCCGCTTCTTCGTAGGATAAAACCGGGATCGTGCGTGCCCCGCCACAGATCCGCGGATCGCAGGTCATCACGCCGGTCACGTCCGTCCAGATCTGTAATTCACTCGCGTGTAAAGCAGCCGCGACCAATGCGGCAGAATAATCAGAACCGCCGCGTCCGAGCGTCGTCGTTTCGCCGGCCCGATTTGCCGCAATAAACCCGCCCATTACCGGGACTTCCCCGGCATCGATCGCGGGCTGTAATTCCAGCTGTACAAGCTCCGCAGTCTCTTCCCAGATAGGCTGAGCGGCTCCGAATTCATCGTCTGTGACGATCAATCTTCGCGAATCGAACTGTCGTGCCGCGATTCCCTTCGCCTTCAAAACCTCCGCCAAAAGCCGTGACGAAAGCTGTTCGCCGTAAGAAACGATAGCATCCTTGAGCATCGACAGCGGCAAACTGCGGCGTGACGTTCGGGTAAGCAGATCACTCAGCTCTTCCCGGGCGAACTGCAGCTCGGTGTCGAAAGTCTGTGCCGCATCCTCCGGAATAAAGTGTCGGGAGACCTCGACGTGCCGGTCAAAGTGCGGTTCCAGCGAAGCGAAGGCCGTCGCGAAATCGCCCTTCTTCGCGATCTCAAAGGCCGCCAGCAGAGCATCCGTGACCTTGGTCATTGCGGATACCACAACGACGGGCCGTCGCTCAATTTGCGTAGAAACAATATGGGAAACACGTTCAAACGCCGCCACGTCGCCCACCGACGTGCCGCCAAATTTCATTACAACAGGTGCAGGTATCTCGCTCACAGTATTTGAGAAGTTCAACTGTTTCTTATGGGAAAGTCAAGTATAGCTAATGGCAAGCGTGACCGCCCGCCGGAACTTGCGGTCGGAGCTAAATTGCCATTGTTGTAATGGGTCCTAATGAATTTCTGAGGCCGAAGGAAATGCCCTATCGATGGTCTGATATCCAAAAAGCTCAACGTGCGGCGAGAGATATTCGGGTTTGACAGGCTCGTCGCGTACCAGGTCGGTGCTCAGATACTTTTTATTATCATCACAAAATATCGTCGCAACAATGGCGTCCTTGCCGAGCATTTCCATTGCGATCAAAGCCCCGAGGAAATTAGCACCGGATGAAATTCCAACACCCAAGCCGAGTTGGGTGGCGAGTTTCTGGGCCATCAAGATCGAATCACCGTCAGAGACACTAATTACCTCGTCGAGCTTACCGAGATCGCAGATATCGGGAATGAACTCGTCCGAGATTCCCTGGATCCTGTGGCTGCCGACCTTATGGCCGGTCGAGAGCGTGGGTGACTCGGCAGGTTCGAGCGGATATAGTTTGATGTCCGGGTTCTGCTCGCGAAAGTAACACGCACAGCCCATGATCGTTCCACCGGTTCCCACGCCAGCGACAAATGCGTCGGGCTCGAAACCGATCCTGGCGAGCTGTGCCATGATCTCGGGACCGGTCGTCAGGTAATGGGCCTCGGGATTGGAGAGATTGGAGAACTGATGCGGCAGGAACACGCGGCCGTGTCCGTATTTGAAAGCGTCGGCCATCTCGATGCTACCGACAAAGCCGCCCTGTTCGTGCGTCACGAGCGTGACCTCTGCTCCATAGCTTTTGATCAGCGAGATGCGTTCCTGGCTCATCCATTCGGGCATGAATACGTGGACCGGGTTGCCAAACGCACGTCCGATAGCTGCGAACGAGATACCCGTATTGCCGCTGGTCGCCTCGGCAACAACATCTCCCTTGCGGATGAGGCCGTCGCGGTAAGCAGACTTCAGGATGTGGAAGGCCATCCGGTCCTTGATGCTGCCCGAGAGATTCAGGTGCTCCGCCTTGGCAAAGACAGTTCGGCGTTCACCCTTGAAATGGCAATGAACCGCTAGCAACGGCGTATTGCCGATCAGGTTCTCGATGTAAGAGGAACTCACCGGTACCGCACTGAAGTGACTCTGAAATTCCCCAAGATCTTTGGTATTCATAGGTTTGTCCTGCCAATCAAACCTGATACCACGCTTTTACTTATGGAATCTGTGCTCTCGGTCACAACTTAACCGCAAAGCACTGCTCCACCGTTGATATTCACGATCTCGCCAGTGATATGCCGCGACCAGTCGGAGAGTAGGAAGCAGATCGACAACGCTATGTCGTCGGTCGTTGCGATGCGTTTGAGCGGGATCGAATCGATCACGCTCTGATGATATTCGGCGTCCTCAAATACGGGCCGCACCATCGCTGTTTCTATCCAGCCGGGAGCGACTGCGTTGACGCGGATCCTCGGGCAGAGTTCGCTTGCCAGAGCCTTTGTGAACGATATCTGTCCGCCCTTCGACGCTGCATAATTTGAGTAATTTGCCTCTCCACGCTGCCCCGCGGTCGACGAGACCATGACGATCGCACCTTGGTGCTGTTTCTTCATCGCCGGCACGCAGGCCTTTGTCATCGCCCAGGCGGATTTGAGATTGGTGTTGATGACTTTGTTCCAAAGCTCTTCAGACATGTCTTCGATGGGAGCACCATCCCAGACGCCTGCGTTGCAGACGAGATAGTCGATGCGGCCAAAGCGTTCGAGGGCGATCTTTGCGACTTCGGTTGCACCGGCAAATTCCGAAACGTCCGCCTTAGCCAAAACCGCCCCGACGCCTTTGTTCTTGCACATCTCGACAGTCTCAGCCGCCTCGGCGTCGTTTGCGAGATAGTTGACGACGATGTCCGCCCCGCCCTCAGCCAAACGCAAAGCCGTCGCCCGCCCTACGCCCCGTGACGCACCCGTTATCACCGCCGTCTTCCCGGCAAAAAGGTTGTTCGGCAACCCGATCTGAACTACTTGCTCACTCATTTACTTAATTTTTAACGCAAAGACGCCAAGAGGCAAAGACGCAAAGTAAGTTTGTTTTCCCTTTGCGTCTTAGCACCTTTGCGACTTTGCGTTAGAATCTTCCCAATGAACGAAACAAACCTTGTCGAAGATCAGCCCATCGCCTGGACGCCTACGCCCGAGGTCATCGAGCGTGCTCAGCTCACAAAATTCATGCGACAGGTCGGCGTCTCGACCTGGGATGAGCTATACGCGTATTCGATCAACGATGTCGAGAAATTTACTGAAGAGGTTATTAAGTTCCTCGACATAGAATTCGACCCGCCTTATGAAAAACTTCTCGACACCTCCGGTGGTATCGAGTTCCCCAAATGGTGCGAAGGTGGCGGCCTCAACATCACCGAGATGTGCCTCGACCGCTGGCAGACGGACGAGATGAAAGATCAGCCTGCGGTGATTTGGGAGGGCGAAGAAGGTGAAGACGTACGCGAAGAGCGAATCACATTCCACGGTGAATCTTTTTCTCCATACGTAATGACTTACACCTACGGGGAACTTTTCGAGGAAGTACGTGAATGCACTGAAGGTCTCAGACTTTTTGGTTTTAGGAAAGGTGATGCGATCGGAATTCATCTGCCAATGATGTTTGAAACAGTTGTCGCACTACTGGCGATCAACAGGATTGGGGCAATAGCAGTTCCTGTCTTTTCGGGGTACGGCGTTGAGGCCATAGCTAGCCGAATGAACGCTGTCGGAGCAAAGGCTCTATTCACATGTGATTATTTTCCACGGCGAGGTAAGAAGTTCGATGCTCTATCGGTCGCTCTAGAAGCTATCGAGACTGTACCAACAATCGAGAAGGTATTCGCAATACGTCGTTCAAGTAAAGAACTTGAGGAACAGGATTCGAGAATCATCGATTACGAAGCATTGCTCGAAAAGTGCTTTGATCAACCAAAAGAAAACTTTGACGCAGAACCAACCTCCGCCGAAGACCCGCTCATTATCCTCTACACCTCCGGCACGACGGGAAAACCGAAGGGCATTGCTCATACGCATGCGAGTTTTCCGATAAAGGCGGCACAGGATATGGCCTTTGGAACGGATGTTGGAAAAGGCACGCGGATCTCCTGGTACACGGACATCGGCTGGATGATGGGGCCGTGGCTGATCTATGGGGCGTTGATAAATGGTGCGACGATCTGCATTTACGACGGTGCTCCGGACTACCCGACGCCTGACCGAATGTGGGAGTTTTGCGCGAAACATAAGGTTGAGGTCCTAGGGATTTCGCCGACACTAGTTAGGTCGTTGGCGGCAGCTGAAGAGCGGAGTGCGGACACTCTTGTCCGCATGGACGCCGCCTCGGCGTCCAGAGAACTCGCCGGAGGAGCCGGCGACGCGGACAGGAGTGTCCGAGCTCCGTTCGAACGCCATGACCTTTCTTCCCTCCGCATCTTCGCCTCGACGGGCGAGCCGTGGAATCCGGCTCCGTGGTGGTGGCTATTTGAGAAGGTCGGTGACAGCAAACTCCCGATCATCAACTACAGCGGCGGCACCGAGATCTCCGGCGGCATTTTGATGGGCAATCCACTGCTGCCGATAAAACCGTGTTCGTTTCCCGCTCCGTGTCCCGGAATGGATGTTGATATTCTTGACGAAGAAGGCAAGTCGGTTGAGCCCGGCAAGGTCGGCGAACTCGTCATCAAACAGCCCTGGATCGGGATGGCACGTGGGTTCTGGCAGGAAAAGGAACGTTATCTTGACACGTATTGGCGTCGTTTCAAGGATATTTGGGTACACGGTGATTTTGCGATGCGTGATAAGGATAACCACTGGTTCATCCTCGGCCGCTCAGATGACACGCTCAAGGTCGCCGGCAAACGCGTCGGCCCCGCAGAGGTCGAAAGCCTGCTCGTCGCCCATCCATTTGTTACGGAAGCCGCCGTGATCGGCGTTCCCGACGCAGTAAAAGGCACTGCAATGGTCGCGTTCGTGGTAATGAATAAGGAATATCGAATGTCGAATATCGAATCATCAGAAAATGAAGGTTCTGGTTCCGCATTCGAAATTCGAAATTCGAAATTCGAAATTGAACTCAAGGCTCTCGTCGCCAAAGACATGGGCAAACCGCTCGCTCCGTCTAAGATCCATTTCGTTTCGGCCCTACCAAAAACCCGCAACGCAAAGGTAATGCGTCGCGTCATTCGCTCCGCCTATCTCGGCGAAGACCCGGGCGATCTGTCGGCACTTGAAAACCCGCAGGCCGTCGAGGAGCTACGATCTATCAAGTAACTCTGTCTCATCCGTCTCACTGTTTCAGTTTGAGACGACTGAGACGACTGAGACGGCGTGAAGCACTTTTGAAACAGCTAACCCACACATCTCTGAAAAAAGCCGCTAAGATTCTCGCATCGGAGCACAGCGAGCTTGCGTTTGTGTACGAAAAATATGGCCCGCCGCCCTTGTGGGATCGTCCGACTGGCTTTGCGACGCTGCTTCACATCATTTTAGAGCAGCAAGTATCGCTCGCCTCGGCAAAGGCCTGCTTTGACAAGCTCACCGCTCACATCGGCGAAGTCACGCCCGAAAATCTGCTCATAATCAACGACACCGATCTAAGATCCATCGGTTTCAGCCGCCAAAAGACCGCCTACGCCCGCCATCTGGCCGAGTCCATTGTCGAAAAGCGCATCGACCTCGACTACCTTCACACGCTGCCCGACGATAAGGTCAAAGCCACGCTGATTCAGCTTAAAGGTATCGGCGAATGGACGAGCGATGTCTATCTCCTCATGGCAATGCTCCGCCCTGACGTGATGCCTCGTGGCGACATCGCTCTGCACGCGGCCTATCAAAAGTTGACCAACGCGGACAGGCGACCGTCGTCGGACGAGTTCATCGCCATCGCGCAAAAATGGCAGCCACTCCGTTCGGTGGCTGCCAGATTACTGTGGCACTTTTACTTGAGTGAAAAGAGGAAAGCGTAAAAACGCTCCATTTTCTATTTGATACCACCGATCATCGCGTCGATGTCGGTCTGAGGAACCAAAATATCGAAAGTCACATCCGTGCCTTTAGCATCGAATTTCGCGGCTTTAATGAGGCGTCCGTAGATCTGCTGATCAGGACGTTTTGAGGTGCCAAAGATGGATTTACCGAGGCTTTGCAGCACATCAAGCAGATCTTTCAGCCCGGTGGCCTGATCGGCGGTTTTTGTCTTGGCAAGCATCGAGATGCTGGCCCCGGCAACGGCTACATCCATCGAGCCTGAAAGCGTCTGAATTGCATCGACATTCTTACCAAGTTCGTCGTTATCGAGTGGCAAAAACTGTGAAAGCGTGCCGGGAGTTCTGGCGGCAAACGTCATCACCGACGTTCCACTCTGCGAAAGAAGGCCACTCAGGCTCGCCGCGACGCGAGATTTGCCCTCAAGCGTTTCGGTCACACGGGCGAGCGAACCCATGACTAAAGTATTCCGGTCGTATGCGGTGACGGCAATGTCCTTGGTCATGCCTTTTAGGGCACCGTCGATCATGTCAGCGATCTTGGAATTGGTCGCCTTTGCGGAGGTCTTCTGAAAAACGTCCTTCGCCGAGAAGACATAAACCTTGCGTTCGCCGATCGTTTCCGTTTTGTATGTGCCATTCGATGCGAGCTTGGCCAGCGCTACGAGTGCTCCTGCGTTGACTTCACCACTTGCGATGGCGACTGGTTCGTAGTCGATCTCTTTGGCAGAGACCTTCTTGAATGCGACGCCGACGGCTACCTGTTCGAATTTACGCAGATCGATGCCGGTGCGAGTTTCCATCTCGGTGAGCATTGCCATCACCTGGTTAAGCATCGGCTGATTGGCCGACATTATCTTTGGCAGAGCGTCGTTCAGAAAGCGTTTCGAATCAAACGAAACAATGCCGTCCGATGCCGGCAGCATCGCCACCAATTTAGCGGCACGAGCCTTCTTAACAGCACTCGAACGCGTGTCAGGCTTGGCAAAGATCGCAATATTCAGCAAAAGAACGCCGATCGAGGCGATAGCTATAAATCTGGTTTTCATCAATTTACCTCAAATGAAATTCGAACAGATGTCCTAACGATAACAGATGCAGCGAAGTTCGGGAATAGTTGGCTGAAAAAAGGATTTCGCCACAGAGACCACAGAGATTTGGAGAAAGAAATGGCTGCATTTCAATGTTTAATTCCTACTCCGTGCTCTCTGTGTTCTCTGTGGCTGGACCCGTCTTAAACACCTCAAACTCAAACCTCAGCTCCTTCCCCCGAAAGATATAGCTCAGGTATTGCTCCCAAAACTTCCTCGTCCAACGCATTGACGGCCATTTGGTGTCGAGGTTTACTACGAACTCGATGCCGAGAGCCTTCCACAGCCCAGCGAGCGAAACGTAACAATTTATTGGCTTTAGCTGAACGTCGGTGTAGAAATCGAAGACCTGTCGGCCCGCGAGAAAGGTGTTGAAAGTGTACGAATTGATGTGATTACGGTGCGTCGGGTCGTTTGCCCAGTCGGGGTT
>JANNWQ010000162.1:0-12048 GCA_031408595.1 Acidobacteriota bacterium
GTTTTGGCTGGCACGACGCGGCGACGCTTCTGGGACGAACGATCCTGGGACGTGCGAAAGCTACCGACGTGTTGCGGCGGCGAAGCACTGGCCGAGTATTGCCAGGCCAGAGCCCCGCACGAAGTAAAGGCATCGCGTTCGCCGACACGACGTTGGGACGAACCCAGACGACGCAAACACTTGCAAACCTGGCACGTGGATCACCAAAAGTTTCTGGGATGTAGGAATTTGTAAACGCAGAGATCGCTGGGACCGCAGAGAAAAATAAGGAGCGGGGAGACGCCCAGTTGTTCATCTTCCCTGCGTACTCCGCGGTCTCAGCGTTAAAACGATCCTGGGACGTAAAAGCCGGCCAGGCAGAACATACACTAGATCTTTGAAAAATAAACCCTGGGACGTGAACTTAAATTCACCTCACCTTGCGTCTTTGCCCCTTTGCGAGTTTGCGTTAAAAATTCCTGGGACGTAAGGCGCAAAAAAGGCGGGTCTTTCGGCCCGCCTTGAAACGATAGATCAAACGTTCAGAATATCGACCAGCTCCTGAACCGCAGCCGCGCTCTTGTGTAGAGCAGTGCGTTCGTCGTTGGTGAGGCTGATCTCAATGATCTGTTCGATGCCGTTCTTGCCGAGTTTGACCGGAACGCCGACGAAGAGATTCGAGACGCCGTATTCGCCTTCGAGGAAGACGGCACACGGGAGAATTTTCTTTTTGTCTTTGAGAATTGCCTCGGTCATCTCGACCGCTCCGAGCGACGGTGCATAGTATGCCGAACCGGTCTTGAGCAAACCGACGATCTCGGCTCCGCCATTGGCGGTGCGTGTGAGTATAGCGTCGAGCTTGTCTTTGGCGATAAGTTCGGTGATCGGAATACCGGCGACCGTCGAATAACGCGGCAGCGGAACCATCGTGTCGCCGTGCCCGCCGAGCACGAAGCAGGTGACATTCTCAACCGACACATCGAGTTCCTCAGCGACGAAGCAGCGCATACGGGCCGAGTCAAGAACACCGGCCATTCCCATCACGCGATTCTTTGGGAAACCGGAACGACGAAAAGCGACCTGTGCCATGGCGTCGAGCGGATTTGAGACCACGATGATGATCGAATTTGGCGAATATTTTGCGACCTGTTCTGTCACCGAGCCGACGATGTCTGAATTTGTTTTGAGCAGATCGTCGCGGCTCATGCCCGGCTTACGCGGCAGACCGGCGGTGATGATGACGACATCCGAGTCTGCGGTTTCCTCGTAGCTGTTCGCACCGACGAGCTTTACATCAAAACCATCGATCGGGGCGGCCTGAGCGAGATCGAGACATTTGCCTTGCGGCGTGCCCTCGACGATATCAACCAAAACGACATCCGCCAGCTCTTTGCTCGCGATCCAATGGGCCGCCGTCGCACCGACATTTCCCGCTCCGACAACCGTAACTTTGCTTCTTCCAATAGCCATTTTTATGCCTTCCTTTTGAGATATGAGTGTAAAATAAACTAATATTTTGTCACAGACATCGACATTCGGCAAAAGCTTTAGAGAAACCAATATGGTAACGGCAATTCGAGATCAAAAATATACGCTTGAAGAATATTTCGAGTTAGAGCGCAATTCGGAAGAGCGATTTGAATTCTGGGACGGGAATGTGTGGGCGATGGCGGGGGCTAACGCAAACCACGAACAGATCGTGATCAATGCTGCCGTTCACCTGAGGAGTTTGCTCGGGCGTGGCTGTACCGTGTACGGATCAAACCTAAAGACGATCGTTCCGGACTATCCACCATATCGTTACCCTGATCTGACAGTGGTTTGCGGCAAAGCTCAAATCGAGCAGATCGGGCGAATGGATGCGCTGACAAATCCGCAGATGATCATCGAAATTCTTTCTCCCTCGACCGAGGCCTTCGACCGGCGCCACAAATTCAACTACTACAAGTCGATCCCGAACTTTACCGAGTATTTGCTTATTGCCACCGATCACCCGGATATTACGCATTACAGTAAAAAGGGTGACGAATGGGTATTTACGGAAGTCCAAGGTCTCGATGCCGAACTTGCGATACCTACATTCGATGTGACGATGCTTCTTTCCGAGATCTATCTCGATGTTGATTTCTCAGGCGGGATGCCCGACCTTGCCCTTGTTCAATAACCATTCTCTATCCTTTACGCTAACCAATATGAAAGCTATTCGCTTCGTTTCCGCCCTTTTTATCACTGCTATTCTCTTAACCTCGACGAGCGTTGCTCAAACGAATCCTGGGACGTTCTCGGGCAAACGCCTAAAGCGCATCGTCGTGCGCAATGCGATGGTCGTCGATGGCAGTGGAAAACCGGCCGCGGGGCCGTTTGATATTGTTCTTGAGAACGACATCATTACGCAGATCGCGAGCCTGGATCCGGTTGCTGTTAAAGAAGGAACGGCGAAGCGTCCGGCGACGGGCGAACTCGATATCGATGCGACGGGTAAGTATGTGTTGCCCGGGCTGATCAATCTCCACGGCCACACGCAGGACGAACGCGGCGGCAAGCCGATGCCGGTCGAGTACGTGACAAAGATGTGGCTCGCGTGCGGCATCACGACCGTCAGGGACGCGTGGGCAAATCCGAAAGTGCTCGAGTATAGCAGGCGGATCAATGCCGGAACGCTCGTCGGGCCACGCATTTTTCCTTACGGTGGTTTTCCCGGCCCGAACAACAACACCGCTGAACAGGTTCGCCAACGCGTCCGCGATCTCAAAGCCGCCGGTTACGACGGTATAAAGCTCTTCACGATGGATCGCGACCTGATGGCGGCGATGATGGACGAGTCGAAGAAGCAGGGAATGCGGGTCATGCACCACGTCGGCGTCGAGGAGACGAATGCCTGGGACGATATCAAAGGCGGCACCACCAGCATCGAGCATTGGTACGGCATCCCCGACGCAGCGATCGAGAGCGGACGGCAGAATTTTCCTGCGGGTTACAACTACAACAACGAGGTGGATAGATTCCGCTATGCCGGACGCCTGTGGCGTGAGGCAGATCCGGCGAAGCTCGACAAAGTTCTCCAAGGAATGGCCGATGCGGGCGTGGCTTGGGATCCGACCCTTGTCATCTACGAAGCATCACGCGACCTGCAGCGGGCTCAGACAAATCCGGCGTTTGCCGAATATCTGCATCCCGTTCTCGAAGAATATTTCAAACCAAATCCGGCCAACCACGGCTCCTATTTCATCGGCTGGGGCACAACAGACGAAACCTTTTGGAAAGAGAACTACCGCATCTGGATGAAGGCCCTCTACGATTTTGAAATGAAAGGCGGCGTGATCGGCACGGGCGAAGATGCTGGTTTTATCTACCAAATGTACGGCTTTGGCCTCATCCGCGAACTCGAACTCCACCAGGAAGCCGGCTTTCATCCGCTCAAGGTCATCGAGCACGCAACCTCGAACGGAGCCAAGATCCTCGGCAAAGAAGACTCTCTGGGACGCATCCGCGTAGGCTACAAAGCCGACCTCATCGTCGTCAACGGCAACCCGCTAGAGAATTTCAAGGTCCTCTCGCCCCTCGGCGTCGAAGAGATCCGCGACGGCAAAACAGTAAAAACCGGCGGCATCGAATGGACGATCACCAACGGAATCCCGTATCACGCCCCAACGCTGGCGAGCGAGATCAAAGCAATGGTAGCGGCCGCTAGAAAAGGTCAGAACCGGCAGTTCTGATAACCGCCTATCGCCCAGATCCCAATTTGTGGGAAAATGATCTTCTTAGGAGGACGCGATGAAAAAAGTGATCCGAACAAAACTGATCCACGAGGGCGAGTATGCCGCTGAGGTACAGGTAGAGCTTACTGAGACCGAGGACGAATGGTCGCCGTATCTGAGCGTGGAAGATGCCTATAAGCTGGACGACGTCAGAGAAGCCCTACACCGAGGTGATGTCCGCTTCGCCGCCCGCAACGCCCGCATCTTCACCCTGACTCCCGTCGCGGCCTAAAGGATTGGCTTTTGCGGCAAAAAGCGGCGGTAAAAATATGGCGGCAGTGTTAACAAATGAAACCTTAAAAGATGAGATCGCTGTTTCGGTGGCCCAGGTCTTGGCGCGGCAAACCGCAAGGCAAAGGAGTTGGGCGTCGATCTCAAAGAGAGCCTCATAACGGTAAGCCAACACTTGGCAAATGGCGTTTGGGGTTGGCGTGTGCATTACGGTAAACGCGATTATGTTGGAAGACGTGGCGGCGATCTGATAATTGACGTTGGAGCCGCAGATGCGGATGTGCAACAGGTTTTGCGGGGACAATAAATAAATTTGCAATTGGGCGGCAAAGGCGGTACTGGCGACAGGTATAGATATGGATCGGATCTTTGAACTCAAAGGCATTTACTTCGAATGGGACGAAGACAAAAATGCTTCAAATCAAAGAAAACATGGAGTAAGATTTGAAGAGGGAGCAGAAGTATTTTTTGACGCAGCCGGCGTTTTCGATGATGTGTCGGTAGGCGGTGAAAGACGAGACTCACTGCTCGGATTTTCATTGTCGGCGCGGGTTTTGTTGGTGGTTTTCATCGAACGCGGCGAACGCACACGAATTATCTCCGCTCGTCGTGCGACCGCCCAAGAAAGAAACGATTATGAAAAAAATAGCTAATAAGGGAATATCGATCGGAATTTCTCCGGACACATTTGCGGTTATCGAGAGAATTGCAAAAAAGAAGGACCTGCCTGTTGGAGCATTGATAAAGCTTTATTTGGGTCAGGGACTCAGAAATGACATGACGCCGGAAGAACAGACCGAACTGGCCCGAACAAGATTGATGAACCGAAAAATAAAACAAGATTCGATAACGCTTGACCTCGCGGCGTAAATTGTGGGACGACGCGGCGATTGCTGACCCGAATCCGAACTCAAGATGAAACGCGATGTGCGCTGGTGACAAAAACGTCGACCGTGGGCGAAAAACGCTCGAAAGTCGGCCAAGGCGTCGCCGGTTCCCCGGACTACGGCGACGACAGCCCGATTTCCACCATAAAATATCCGAACTGAACAACCAAGACTTTTATCAGATCGGCCTGAGTGCAAACAAAACCGGGATCTCTGTTTACATCCTTGGTTTAGAAGACAAGACATTCTTGAGCGTGACCTACGCAAAAGACCTCGGCAAGGCAAGCGTGACCGGGTATTGCATCAGGTTCAAAACTCTAACAGATATAAACATTGACGTTCTCGAAGCGGCAATACGATATGGGTTTGAGGGTAAAAAGAGCGCTTGAGCGGCAATGAACGACTGGGTGGGGATTATGCGAAATTTAGCTTTATCGGGGATTTGCGGCGTTGTTGTAATCATCAGCGCAGCCTGTGGCACCGTGTCTCGTAGCGAAACCGACGGAGCGCAGCCGACGCCGCATCCTTCGCCACCGCTAGCATACTGTGAATTAGCTAATCATCCAGAGAAATATGATGGCCAGACAGTGCGGGTAGCCGCCACTTTGTATTTCATGATGCATGGCTACAAGTTCATGGACAGAGATTGTCTGGGAGACAAGAAAGAAACCGCGGTTCTTCTCAACGCGGACCATGAAGCGAAATTGGCAAGGGAAACCGGCTCCGAGGAATATAACCCCTGGACTTTTCCGAAAATAATCACGACAGGGAAATTCAAACGCGTTATGCCAAACAGAAAATCGGACAGTGTCGCAGATAACTCTGATCTGATTTTCGAAATGGAAGTTGTCGAAAGCGTCATAAAGTAGAGGAAGAAAACTATGAGAAAAATAATTGCAGCAGAATTCATGACGATCGATGGTGTCATACGACGCGATGAAGCGGACGGCGACGCGCTTTAAGTATGGCGGGTGGTTTTTCCCCATAGCGGTAAGAGGTGACGGAGGCTGACAGACTTACTAATTTATAATGATTTTATGAATACGGTCATTGAAACCAATGTTGTTTCTTCATCTCGCGATGTGATGAGTGGTGCGGTGGTTTTTGATGGTACGCGGGTCCCTGCGCAGAGCCTTTTGGATTACCTCGCGGGTGGACATACGATAGAGGGATTTTTGGATGACTTTCCGACTGTTAAACGTGAGCAAGCTGTCGGACTTCTGCATGAGCTAAGTCATTCATTTGAATTGGCGCTTGAGAAATGAGAGTTCTTATCGACGAGTGTCTGCCCAAAAAGCTAAAACTTGAGCTTTCGGATCATTTTGTACAAACCGTTCCTGAGGCGGGTTGGGCGTCGAAGTAGAATGGCGAATTGCTCCGGCTCGCCGAAAAGGATTTTGATGTTCTCCTGACCAATGACCGGAACATTGAACATCAACAAAATCTGAAACAATTCGATCTCGCCTTCATCGTTCTGGTGGCGCCCACCAACGACATCAACGACCTCAAACAATTGATGCCTGCTGTTAAAAACGTATTGAACTATATCCAGCCGGGCGAGATTGAATCAATTCAACAAGATTGAGTCGTGAGAAAGATAATTGCGGCAGAATTTCATGACGATCGATGGTGTCATACGACTCGAGGAATCGGACGGCGACGGGTTTAAGTATGGCGGGTGGTTTTTTCCATATGCGGTAAGAGGAAAGCGGAATTAACACAAAAGGCCTTGATGAAAATTATGCTGGAAAACGAAATATCAAATCTCGTAGATTCAAGCCGCCTTTCCATAGCGAGGAAGGGTGTGCTGCGAGACTTTATTAATGCGGTGTGCGATGTTGACCCCGCTGTCGGCGTCCGACTTGGCGACGCGAATTGGGGAGCCCTTGAAATCGAGCGAAATGGAAAATCCATAGCGCGTGTGTTCACAAAGAGCGGAAAGGTGCAGATCTATAACTCAGACACTAGCCGATCAGGGGACTATTTTGGGGAGGATATACCGCTAAACGACCTAAATCAATGGGTCTTTACGGTCAAGCAGGACTCCGATGCTGAGAGAATGTTGAGTTGCTTGAGCGAGAACGTAACAGCACGCGAGCAAACTTTTTCCAAGTCTTCAGTTTCCCGCACCGACCGATTAGCGGTTGAATCGCGAAATCTGTCTCGACGAATGCGTTTTGCAGTCCTGTATCGAGACGGGTTCACTTGCCAGTACTGTGGTAGAAAGCCGCCAGAAGTTACCTTGCATGTAGATCACCGCAACCCTTTTTCGCTCGGCGGCGAGCATTCAATGGAAAACCTCCTGACCGCCTGCAGTGAGTGTAATTTAGGAAAGTCGAACCGTTTTTTGACCTAATAAGTCAGATTGTTGGTTCTGTCACCATCGCTATGCCCAAGTCAAAACAACGTGCCACGGCAAAATCGAAGCGTAACAAACGGTTGTTGCGCGATGCTTGGCTCCGTCAAGACCATGAATTGATATTGAAGCAGGGCGGCATCCCAGCTTTGCGTGACGCACCTGATTTTAGGGCGGTCCTGAAATTTGGCCGGCTGATGAATTCACTAGGCGTTTGTGGGCGGACATACGAGGCCCTTCAGAGCGACGGAGGCGCTGGGCAAAATCGTCGCGATGCTTTTCGTATTTTACTCATGTGGATCGGCTTCCTGCATGAAGGGTTTTTACTGATTGAGACGATGCGAAAGGAATACAAAGACTTGGGCTGCTTCAAGCGTCTCGATGAACTTAGATTTCCTGAACCAGAAGCCGTGTTTAGGGAAACACGCAATAGACTCTCGTTCCACATGGACCGTCACGACATAAGCGTGAAGCAGGCCTTGAATGAGATAGATGATAGGGATCGCGTTGTACACGTCACATCCAAGAACTTGCGTGACTGGCATTTTGTCTTGGCCGATGATTTGGACTTTGCCTTTCTCAGTAGTTTGGTCGAGGGCCCTGCAAGCCGTGAAGAAACATTTGAATTCCTTGAGGGAATTTGCCACGAGATCTCGCACGAGTTCGCTAAAGGATTTGACGAGTTTCTTGGGGGAATTTTTCAACGCCTAGGCATTCAAGAATATCTTGCTGCCAAGCCATTCACTAAATTTCCAGGCAAATAACTTCGACCAGTTCGAAAAGGAGAAAATATGAGAAAGATAATTGCAGCGGAATTCATGACGATCGAGTGTCGTACGACGCGAGGAAGCGGACGGCGACGGGTTTGAGTATGGCGGGTGGTTTTTTCCCGTAGCGATAAGAGGTGACGGGCGGCCTGGTGCAGGAGCGGCTGGCAAAGCCGAATCAGAAGATTCACCACAGAGACACAGAGAGCACAGAGTTTTTTTTGGAAGGGTTGCTTCAGTAAGTATGTTGAATATTGCATTGCAAATTATGAACTTCTTTCTCGGTGTCCTCCGTGACTCTGTGGTGAATTCTTATCTTCACGCGTCAGGGGAAATGAAAAAACCCGGCGTGCTCTCCCCTTCACGCCGGGTTTTCTCAATATGGCCATGGTTCTCGCCAACGGCCAAACTTAAATTTTTTTAGTAATCCAACACCGGCAGTATCACGTCCTTCTTGAGTTCGATATCAAACTCTTCGCCGCGACGGATCCTCACATCCTTTCCCTTTCGCAGTATCGCCGCTCCCGTTCCCGCACCTGCTCCAATTCCGGCACCGATGAGTGCTACGGTCGGCGAACTTGCCGATCCGACCAAAGCTCCTGCGGCCGCTCCGCCGAGGATACTCAAGATGCTAAACGTATTCGACGAGACCGCACGAAAAGGCTTTGTGGCGACGGCATCGATCTGTCGGGTGGAGCTGGCAAACTTTAGCGATTCGAAAACCACCTCGATCTGTCCGGCTTCGTTACCGCCTGCGGCACGAGTAACTTTCGTTACTCTCCCCTCTATGACAGCTTCCTCGGGTACGACGACCACATCTCGACGCTTTACAGGCTTTGCCACATAAGCCAGGAATGTGTCATTTACGCTGGCCACACGAGAGTTGATCTCGGCGTCCATTCGCAGACGAATCTCGGTTCCGGCAGGCAAACGATATATCGAATCGTCCTGTGCATTTAATACCAATGTTGAATTTACAAAGATCAAAACCGCCAGAGCCGCAAACTTCGTGCGTCCGTCAAATCGTCGCATATAAGCCCTCCGTCCTAAACGCGACCCCTGCGGGCTGTCGCATTCCTAATTGCAATGAGCGTGCCAATAGCGGTTTGATGCAGCAAAATCCAAAAAAGCACCCTGTAGGGCGGAAAATAGTTTAGAGGCGGATCAGTAGATAACCGTATGGTCTATCGAATGCACGAATTGGTTGGTATAGCCCAACGCACTTACTGCAGAATCGGATGCGAACCGCCCCTGCTGTGATCGGCAGTCGCCGAGTAGCGTCGGCGATCGTTGTGGTAGAGAACAAGGTGCTCGCCCTCGTAGCGAACGTAATCCGAAAGGGCATTGAAATTCTTTGAGTGTTCAGGCACCAGAAAAGCACACGGCTCATGCGACAGCACAAGTCCAGCAACGTACATATAGCCGCCTTTGTCGAATATAGATCCAGCATACTGCGCGGTGCCGATCGCGATCGCAGGCGAGTATTTACCGTCGCCATCATTCTGGCGATCCGGTTTGCCGATATAAATGCCGTAATCGGAGAAGTTCAGGCGGCTACGGTAATTATTCTTTCGCGCAACTGCAAAAAGATCGGCAAGCCCTTTGTCGATAGCCTTAAGCGAATCCGCCGATGGCTTCTTTGCCCCGTAAACATTAGCTCCTTTAGGGGTTCTAGAGGTAAACGTAAATTTATCCCCCGAAACCTTCTCCGCTTGAGCCAACGTGCGTTGGTTTTGTCCAAAGGAACCGAGAGTCGCGACAGCCACCAAAACGCCAGTAGAAACAAATTGTGCAATTTTCATAACAGTCACCCCGCTCTCTAAGTGCAACAATCGTACCACCGATCAGGCTGACGAGCGTTCGACGGATCTACGCGGCGGCGGCCAGCGAGGCGGAGTTGATGCCGTATTCACGGGCGACCCCGGCGAGAGATCTTTTTAGTTGAGTTCTCGCACGGTTCAGACGGGACATGACGGTTCCCATCGGAATACTCAGAATGGCCGAGACCTCTTTGTAGTCGAGGTCGTTTACATCGGCCAAAAGAACGACCGAGCGGTAATGTTCCGGCAGGCTTTCAAGGGCGGCAATAACCTCGCGGTCGGTGAGGTGGTCGGGGACAGAAGTCTTCGCGGGTGAGAGTTCAAAGACGAGTTCGTCAGCCTCTTGGAAGTACTTTGACTGCGTAAGCTTCTTTCGACGATGATGGTCAAATTTATTGAAAAGGATCTTATACAGCCACGCACGACAATTGGTGCCGAGTTCGTATTGGCCGAAGGATCTCCAGGCCTGCATATATGTTTCCTGGACCAGATCATCGGCTTCGGTCTCGTTTCGGGTCAAGCGCTTCGCGGTGCGGTAAAGGCCGTCGATGTAGGGCATCGCCTCGGCCTCAAAGATTTCCGGTGTAACACTGGACATATTATTGCTTGTAAAACTTGATGAAATATTGATGCTCATACCCATTTGTCGCGTGAGCGGCGAAATCCTTACAAGTATTTTTCTGGGTGGAAAATATCTTTTGACCGAGGCAATTGGAATAAAGGCGGACTGGATACCGATAAATAAGGAGGTTCGTCAGAGTTTTATCGACGCAGTCAAAGCGGCAACCGGGTAATGATACAATGCGGACAGAAACAGTTTCTTTACCAGCCATAAACGACACGATGCAGGCAGAGCCGAAAGCATTTGATCCTCGCGTCGACCCTGAAACATGGGTCGACGATCACGGCGACTGCTTATTTCGGTATGCATTGGTTCGGCTGCGGGATCGATCTTTGGCAGAGGACATCGTGCAGGAAACGCTCCTCTCGGCTATACAATCGCTCGATTCTTATGGCGGTAGAGCGACCGAACGGACTTGGCTCACAGGCATTCTAAAGCACAAGATCATCGATCATTTTCGCAAGAACAAGAATCTTGTTCAGATCACCGATGATGACACCGATCTTTCCGTGCTCGACCATTTCTTCGAACTGCCTGACGCACCTGACAGCCACTGGGCAAAGAACATTCGGCCCGTTAGTCTCGGACAGCAACCGGATCAGGCGGTCGAAAACGGAGAGTTTTGGGAGGTGATGAACACTTGCCTCTCGGCTTTGCCGGAACGCATCGCGGCGGTTTTTGCGCTTCGCGAGGTGGACGGACTTACGAGTGAGGAAGTGTGCGAGGTGCTTTCGCTCTCACCAAGTAATTTCTGGGTGATCATGCACCGGGCGAGAATGCAGCTTCGGCGGTGCATTGAAATAAAATGGTTTCGAAAAGCGATATAAGAACGCGATGAGAAAAGAGCTTCACAAGCATACCACCACGAGCTTCTGGCGAATGCCAGAGTGCCGCGAGATGACCAAGGTCATTACTGCGTCGTTGGACGGCAAACTTTCGTGGCGAGAGCGCCTATTGATGAAACTGCATCTCAAAGCGTGTGATCCGTGTACGAATTTCATTGAGCAGATCAAATTTATCCGCACAGCTCTCGGCCATAGCATTGACAAGGTCGGCCAGCCCGGTCATTCAGTCGTGCTCAGCGATAATGCCCGCAGCCGGATGAAACAGGCACTCGAAACTACCGGTTCGAGCATTTAGTATTGAAATAATACGCCCCGGTCACTCCGTAAGGTCAAAGATAATGTCATGAAACCTCCTTATTTAATAATACTCGTAATTGTGATATCCCTCGCTGGCGCTTCGTCCTGCTCGATTTCGAGAGGCGTCGCAAATATTAACACTGACTCGAATGGCCTTGCCGCTCGCGGTTTCGACGCCGTTGCATTCTTCGCTGACAATGCGGCCGTTCGCGGAAATCCGACCTATGAATACGTGTGGAATGGTGCGAAATGGGTATTCGCCACCGCGGCGAATCTCGAACGATTTAAGCAAGACCCTGAGGCATTTGCACCGCAGTTCGGCGGCTACTGCGCCGTTTCTGCCGCACAGGGCAAGCTTGTCGAGGGCAACCCAGAACACTACAAGGTTGTGGATGGCAAATTGTATTTCTGCAACAACGCCGAGGCTAAGAAGGCATTGGAACAAGGCGAGGTTGATCTGATCAAGAAGGCCGAAAAGTTCTGGGC
>JANNWQ010000163.1:0-7953 GCA_031408595.1 Acidobacteriota bacterium
GCCGCGACGCCTTTGCTCTCGCAATATTCACGTTCACTCTCCGTAAACACACGCTCGACAAACCGCGGCGTTCTCGCGATGGTCTCGCGGATGCGATAAACTTCAACAATGTCGACGCCGATGGATAGGATCATGGAACAGTTGCCAGTAGACAGTGGTCAGTTGTCAGGTGATGATGAAAGAACTTTAGCAGAATCGGGCTTCTATTGGCGAGAACGCGATGGTGTAAAGGTGCTTGTTTGCCGTCCGCTCGAAGATGCTGGGTTTGCCAATGGCTTCTCAACGCGCCTCGGCGGCGTATCAGCCTTTAGCCTCGGCAACGATCTAAATCTTGCGGGTTTTGACGAGGACGAGGCGGCGAATATCCACGAGAATCGACGCCGATTTCTCGCCGCGTTTGACGGAGATTATCGCCTTGCAACCGTTTGGCAGGTTCACGGCGACACGTTCAAGACTGTACGGACGGTCGAGGATATTGGCAATTCCGAAGATCGTGCCGATGCTTTGGTCAGCGATCTCGGCGGCATTTTGGTCGGTGCAAAAACCGCGGATTGTGTGCCGGTATTGCTGGGCGATGCGAAAACAGGAGCGTTCGCGGCCGTTCATGCGGGTTGGCGTGGGACCGTTCGATCGATCGTGCAGAAAGCGGTGGAGCAAATGACATCGACCTACGGAATGAATGCGAACGATCTCATCGCCGCTATCGGCCCGGCGGCTTGTGGGCGAAATTATGAAGTAGGACAGGATGTGATCAGCGAATTTGGCGACAGCTTTTTTGAGAGCGAAAAGTATTTCACCGCAACCCGCGACGGACACGCACTGGTCGATCTGCATCTTGCCAACCGCGACCAATTGACCGCTATCGGCGTCAACGATGCAAACATCTACACCGCTCCGTTTTGCACGATGGAACGACGGGACCTTTTCTTTTCGTATCGATTGGAGAAAAGGACTTTTGGTAAGACAGGCCGTTTGCTGTCCGTCATCGGGCGAGCTTAACGTAGCGTCCTAAACCTGTGGTGGGTGACGCAAAGGTTCGCAAAGTAGGACGCGAAGTTTCGCAGTGTATTTCAGCCTCTCCGCGAATCTTTGCTCCTTAGCGCAACTCTGCGACACCAAAATCGAGAAGACAAAAACCGACTTAACGAACGTTGGCTACCAGCGTTGCCTTTTTCGAGGTCGGCGGATAGCACACTTCATTGGTACACGCCTGATATCTGACCGACACCTCGATCTCGATCTTCGGCTTGCGATAACTGGTGGGTACGGTCACGTCGAAGGCAAATTCGACCTTTCCCTCGTAAATATTCAGAGCCTTTTCCGAGAACTCAAATTTCTTGTTCATCCCGCGTGGATAGACGACGGAGCCGATCTTGACGCCGCCGACGGGTGTGACACGAACGGTCGTCGGGATGGCGTATTCGCTCCCGGGATTGTTCGAATTGGTGTGCAGATCGTGCGGTATCTCGAGCACGACCCTAGCCTTGGCTTTGCGGCCTTTCATAACCTCGCCCTTAGCTATAGTACCGGTTACGGTCTGAGCGTTTGTTGCCAGGAAACTACATCCGAGCAACACCACGGTACCGATGGTCGTGTAAATAAATCTTCTCATCCTATTCTCAATCATCTCGCGGACCTATTTTATTTCAAAACTATCGAGCATACCTTCGATGGCGCGCATTGCTTCGTCGGTTGTTTCCGCAATAGCGATGACGGTCATTATATACGTTTTGCCGTTGCGTTCGGCGATCTTGAAAAGATTGCGGTACTCGATCTCGTTCGCAAACGCACGCGTTTCGATGAGGCGGTATTTCGTTTCGCCGATCACCTCGCTGCGGTCGTCGATCTTTTCATTGCCTGCACTCAAACGCCTTACCGCTTCTTCCTTGACGGTCGAAGTCTTAACTACAACGGTCGCTGTCGCACGCCTTACGTCTTCTGCACCTTCGCCGCCAAACTCTTTTGAATACGACTCAAACGCATACTGAGGATCACCGTTTATCACGTGCAGAAACCCGTCCGGCTTATTAATAACAAACTCGTCCGTCTCAACCATCTCCGCTTCGAAAGCGGCCGCGGTCGTCTTCTTGATCTTCGTCGAGGCCCAGACCATCAAGGCAACGAGAATTAAACCTGGGATGAGAAGTTCCATAACAAATAAAAGTTACGCGGCTTTTGCAGCTAACTGCCCACATGCAGCATAAATATCTCGACCCCGCGGCTGCCGGACGTACGCGTCGACTCCGCATGATTCGAGCAGCTTTTTGAACCGCTCGACTCGTTCCTCGGTCGAGGTACTGTATTCGAGCTGCTCAGCGCCATTGTGTGGGATGAGATTGATCTTGACGCGTTTTAGCTGGTAACGCTCGATGAGGCGGGCGAGTTCGAGAGCGTCTTCGTCGCGATCGTTAACGCCGCCGAGCATGACGTACTCGAAAGTGAAACGCTCGCCGCGTCTAAGACTTGCCTCAAATTCCTTTGCCGCCGTCATCACTTCCTTGATGTCCCACTTCTTATTGATCGGCATCAGCTTATCGCGCATCTCGTCGTTCGGTGCCGAGAGCGAGATCGCGAGGTGTGGACGCTCGACGAGATTTGCGAGATCGTAAATGCGCGGCACGATGCCTGCGGTCGAGACGGTGACGCGGTTGGGGACGATGAAAAGGCCGTCCTCGTCGGACATTATCTTGAGAGCGTTGATCAGATTTTCAAAATTCAAGAACGGCTCGCCCGCTCCCATCCCAACCAAATTCGTCCCGTGAGGCGTCTCTTCGCCAACGCCATAAACGTCATTGAGCACGATAATGATCTGCTCAACGATCTCGCCCGCCGTCAGATTTCGCAGCAAGCCGAGCTTCGCCGTAAGGCAGAAATCGCATTTCAGCGGGCAGCCCGATTGTGACGAAAAGCAGATCGTGTCGCGGTTCTCACTCGGTATATAGACAGTCTCGACCGGATAATTATCCGCCGTTTTCATCAAAAACCGTCTCGTGCCGTCGGTCGAGACGTACTTTGATTCGACGGTGAGGCGAGAAATATCAGCCGCCTCTTCGAGCTTTGCACGAAACTTTTTGGGCAGATCGGTGATCTCATCGAAGGAACGCAAACGTCTCTCATGCACCGCCTTAAAGACCTGCGTCGCACGATAACGCGGCTCGCCGAAAGATTCAGCAAGCGTAGCGAGTTCATCACGGCTCAAACCCGTTATGTGCACCTTTTCTGTCACATCTCCATTCTAACGCAATCGGCGTGAGAGTGCTTCTTCGCTTTCCTCTGCGGTCTTGGCGACTTTGCGGGAGATATCTTCCCCCGCCAAGACGCAAAGACGCAAAGCCGCAAAGGAAGACGGAAAGTGCGATTCGACAAATTGGTTTGGTAAACTCAGAGGCGTCACATGCCGCCATCGATCAGATCAGGATTTATCGGGCTAATTTTCATAGTCGTCGTTTCGCTCGGCTGCGGCTTTGTCGCGCAACCGGCAAAGGTGCCTGAAAAGCTGCCCGACGCTGCTCCCGGACAGACGACGCCGAACGCGATGCTACCCTTCGGGAATCCCTCGAACGCGGGCACCGAAGACAATGATAATTGGCTTGTCACGCATTCGAGCCACGTGCTCTCGTACAACGACAGCCGGGGCACGGCGAACTGGGTAGCGTGGCGAACGACGCAAGCTGACCTCGGTGATCGCGTCGAACGTCCGCGTTTTGAGGCGGATAAATTGTTGCCCAAAGGCTTTCGACGTGTCCAATATTACGACTATTCAGGCAGCGGATACGACCGTGGCCACATGGTCCCGGCAGCGGATCGCTTCGGCTATATCTTTGACTACCGCCAAAAGGTCGTAGCAGAAATTTTGACTCCATAAAGCAAAAAAGAGCTTGACAAACTTAACAGCGTTAAGTATTTTTAACTTAACGCTGTTAAGTTATG
This sequence comes from Acidobacteriota bacterium, assembly GCA_031408595.1. GTDB lineage: Bacteria > Acidobacteriota > Blastocatellia > Pyrinomonadales > Pyrinomonadaceae > OLB17. The sequence continues at coordinate 3,931 of JANNWQ010000163.1, forward strand.
TCATCGCGACGACCAAAACCCGAACATAAAGAGAGCCTCCGCGAGGAGATACTCGATGCCGCACGCGAGCTTTTTGTCGCCGAGGGGTACGAGAGCGTCTCGATGCGTAAGATCGCTGAGCGTATCGGTTACTCGCCGACGACGATTTACCTATATTTCAAAGACAAATCCGAACTGCTTCGCCAGATCTGCGAATCGACATTTGAGCGGCTCGCTGACGAGATCGTTGAGAGTCAATCGAAAGCGACCGGACCGCTCGACAAGCTGCGACGCGGCCTGCTGACCTACATTAATTTCGGTCTCAAGAATCCTCATCATTATGATGTCGTATTCGTTTCGCCAAAGGTGAGGTTCATGGGGCCGACGGAGTATTCCTTTGACGGGTCGATGGGACAACGTGCGTTCGAACTGCTTGGCTCTTCGGTTGCGGAATGTATGGCGGCCGGTGTTCTGCGAAAGGGCGATGTCGCTCTCACGGCTCAGACCTTCTGGGCCGGAATTCACGGTGTGACCTCACTGGTCAACACTCACGACGGATTCCCGTTTGTCGAGAGCGAACGCCTCGCGACGTCGATCGTCGATACCATGATCGCGGGGCTTGAACCCTAATTTCCGATCTAGATCTACGGCAATAACAGGTGGGTTTTATGAACAAAAAGGTACTTATCGTCCTCGGCCATCCGAATAAGGAGAGCTTTTGCGGCGCATTGGCGGCAAGCTATCGCGAGGGTGCAGCGGCGGCAGGCGCGGAGGTTCGCGAACTAGACCTTGGCGACCTTGCCTTCGACCCGATACTTCGGCTCGGTTACAAAGAGATCCAGGAACTCGAGCCCGACCTCGTCGCGGCACAGGACTCGATAAAGTGGGCGGATCATATCGTCTGGGTATATCCGATCTGGTGGGGAACGATGCCCGCATTGCTCAAGGGATTTCTCGACCAGACATTCCTGCCGGGTTTTGCATTCAAGTACCGCGAGAATTCACCATGGTGGGACAAATATCTCACGGGACGTTCGGCTCGTATGATCGTAACGATGGACGCGCCGCCAATATACGATTCGTTGATGTATTTCGGCGGCGGGCGGCGAACTATGAAGAAAGCGGTGCTCGAATTCTGCGGGATCAAGCCCGTCGGCGTCACGGCCTTTGGCTCGGTCAAATCGTCGGATGAGGCGAAACGCGAGAAGTGGCTCGCGACCGTCAACCAACTTGGTAAACAGCTCAAATAGGAGAACAGAGATGAAAGCAGAACAAATTTTCACGATCGCAAACCTCGTCGCAATTGTCGGCTGGCTATTAATAGCGATATTGCCGCGTTGGCGTGGGACGCGTCTAGTGGTCCTGTCGGGAGCCATTCCCCTGCTGCTTTCGACGGCGTATCTCGTTCTTATCGTTATGTTTTTCGGGGCAGCCGAGGGCGGATTTGATTCGCTGGCAAACGTGATGAAACTCTTCACGAACGAGTGGGCGGTGCTCGCGGGCTGGATACACTATCTTGCCTTTGACCTCTTCATCGGAGCATGGGAAGTTCGCGATGCCGAGCGCCGCGGCGTCGCTCATCTTTGGGTCATTCCCTGTTTGGTTCTGACCTTTTTGCTCGGGCCGATCGGGCTGCTTGCTTACTCGATCTTGCGTCTGTTCCCTGAAAAACAGGAGGCCGAGGTATGATCGCGAAGTTATTCAGAGAACAGCGGCCGCTGATGATCGCAGGAGTCATATCTTTCGTGTGCTTTGTCGCAACTCTTATTTTGTCGGTTGCCGACAATACTCAGATCCTCGGCACCAACCGCTGGATCAAGCCGATGAAGTTTTACATCTCGATCGCGATATTTGTCTGGACTATCGCCGTTTTGCTGCAATATCTGCCGAACAAAGAACGATTCTCGCGAATAACGTCGTGGGCGATGATCATCATCTTCGCCATCGAAATGGCGGCCGTGACGGGACAAGCGATCCGCGGTACGACATCGCATTTTAATATCGGAAATCCCATCGACGGGGCGATCTTTGCGGTGATGGGCACAGCGATCGTTATCAACACGATCTTCGTCGGGGTGCTCACATACCATTATTTCAGATCGAATATCGACCTGCCGCCGGCCGTTGTCTGGGGAATACGGCTCGGGCTGTTGTTGTTCGTATTTGGCAGCATCCAGGGCGGCTATATGTCTTCGCAAATTGGCCACACGGTCGGCGCTGCGGATGGCGGCCCCGGATTGCCTCTGGTTAACTGGTCGACCGTCGCCGGCGACCTTCGCCTCGCACACTTCCTCGGTCTCCATTCTTTGCAAGCGGTGCCGATATTTGCGCTTGCTCTGGAACGCTTGCGCATTCCCGGGCGAACGGCATTGACCGTCGGTTTTGCATTTGTCTACCTTGCGGTGTTTATGTTCTTGTTCGCACAGGCCCTAAGCGGACGGCCTTTATTGTCTTTATAGCTGACGGAAATTCACGCTGAATTTCTTCCTGTCTTCAATCTCCTAACAGCGACTTACCGCCAAACATCTTTGCGCCGCCGATGGAAATGTAAGCCGCATAAGTTGCAATCACGATGAGGAGCGTCAGTTGAACGATCGCATTCGGAAACAGGATGTTTGAGGTATCGAACGACATCGCATGGCCGCTGCCTATATCGGGAAAGACAAGACAAGCGATCATCGCCAATAGTCCAAAACGGACTAATAAAAGCAATTGCAGAATATTTTTAAGCAAAACCAAAACAAACAACAACCATAACTGAAATGAAAGGTCATTTACGTTTAGCAATACAAGCAAAACAAACAAGACCGCGATCGCAGCCTTTTTGTTTCGAAGGACAAAAAAGAACACAACGAGAATCGTCAAAAGAAATAACGAACTAAGAGCGCCATAAACAAATGCCGCACCTGGGAACCCTACCAGAGCGACCAAAGCATTAGAAATTCCGTGGTTACTGGCATCTACAACCTGGATTCCGAGCAGGTTTTCAGAGCTCAAAAGCCCAAGTTTGTCATACACTAAATTGCTTACTAGTCCCAATAATGCGCCGACCAGAATATCCCGCCCGACCATTGGATCCCGGAAATCTCCAGCGAGCAAGCGGCTCCATGAAATAAAGATCTCTGACCACCAGCGACGCACAAACGGCTCAACCGCGCAATAGAAAGTTCCGCTGAGGATGCCGATCCACAAACTGGCTTGTATCGCGTCAATCAGAACAGACAATTCCATGCCAATATCAGCAAAATGGAGCGATGAAGTAGTCAGCTGAAAGACCAAATTGAAGATAAAGAAAAATATTGCGATCTTGCCCGTTCCGCGAAGGTCAGCCCGCCCCGAATTGACGTTTCTCCACACCAAAAAAATACTGGCGATAAAAGCTACTAAGAAAACTGCCAGACCAATTAAATCTATCAATGACCATGACGTTTCCGATTGGGCTGTTAGAGGCTTTTGCCACGGCGGAATGATCCGAAAATAGACCGGTTTGCCCTGAAAACCGGCGGCTTCGATCCGAATCGGAATGTCTGCCCAATCCGCCAGCGTGCCTTTCCACGCCATGCGTTCGTCGGCAAAGGAAGTCGGGGTCCATTCGGGAGCGACCTTTTCAAATTTATTGATGTCTAATCCGGCTTCGGTAAAAAGTTTCGACCAATCGGTTTTCGGATTCTCTGTTGGATTCGTAACAGTTTGAGGAGGATTTGCCCGAAATTCGATCAACCGCCCCGTCGCGTCGAGCGAAACACTGACCATTCCCGGCACTTCAAACGGCGGATTACTTTCGGCAATACCGCCCTCGTCTCTCACAAAACCTGTGAAAGGCCTGGGTGATTGGCGATAGAGAAAATAGATCTCGTAGGGCTGCCCTGTCCGCAACCGGTCAGCGGTATCTGTCAACTTATTCTCTTTCGCGTATCGTAGAAACTCTCCGTTGCTCTTGTAATTGTGACGCTTGTCGGCGGGTTTGTCCGAGTATCCGAATGTCTTGACCATGGTTTCGGCGCGGTCAGCGAGAGCATCGGGCGATTTCTGGAGCGGTGTCAG
>JANNWQ010000164.1:0-3606 GCA_031408595.1 Acidobacteriota bacterium
CGAAAGAAGTGCGACCCGCAAAGTCACACTGCCTGACAACGATCTCATCGAAGAATGGCTGAACCGCTCGACCATCGTCCTAAAACGCCCGGTCAACTAGGCCCAAATCAACCCGCACCATCACCGAATCGGCCAACAAGCCAACCGGTGATGGTCATTCAACCTCAACAACCCCAAAAGGCGGCCCCACAAAAGCCGCCTTTTTTTAAGCTTTAGATTGAAACGCATTGTCGATCTAAAGGGCCTGATCTCGCAGGTCTTCCAGACCGCGGCGTTTAATTATGTGGCGGTTCACAGCGAGCCGTCTCATTTTGCGCAGATCGGCGGGACCGCGTCTTGCTGAAATGTTAATTGCAACAGTAAAGGCTTTGATATTCGTAAGATACGAACTATACTTTGAGGTAAGAGTCAGCATTTTAACTTAGCTACGATGACAGCTCGTGTAACCACACTCGGGCCAACAACCGTAGATACAACTGCAATATTTCATTGGAAAAATCGGAGTGCTTTACTATGTCTAAACAAAGATCGTCGCGTCGTAATAATGTTAGCCGTCTCGCCCTCGTAGCGATCATCGGCGGACTCCTGCTAAGCTTTGCCGGAGCATCTGCAAATGCGGGGGGGATATCGTTCCGAGAATCGCTGAGTTCCTTCTTTGCATTGGTGCTTCCACAGCAGGTTCCAGGCCAGGCGACCGCGGATGGACCGTCATATGCCTCTCCGACACTGCCTCAGGAGCGCGATAGTGAACTTGCGGCGGAAATAAAGAGGCTGACCAACCGCTCTACTGACGGTCTATTCGAGAAGGAGATCCCAGGAGGTGGTTTTGGGTTAGACCTTCAGGGACGATTCCGCAACGTTCCGATTGCACACCGCGACGAACTGGGAGAGTTATCGGTCGGCTGCGTCGCGACCCTAGAAGAGGCCAACGTGTTCTTCGGCCGCGACCTCGAGACGGGCAGGCCGTTGCCATCGACACGAAAGCCCCACCACACCGGGCACGAAATGACTCCGGCTGAAAAGAAATTTCTTACTGACCTGGTCAATAGCTTTCGGATACGAAACGGCCGGATGACACCCCAGACAGCACTCATCTCTACATTTAACTTAGACGGACCAGGAGAGGGGCTCAACGATACTACCGTAGTGGTTCCCGTAGGCGGCAATACCGGTACATCTCTTGGCCAGCAGCGGTTTAATGTCCTTGAAACCGCGGCAGGGATCTGGGGACAGTTTCTCGACAGCGCAGTGCCAATTCCGGTCAATGCTACCTTTGATCCATTGCTTTGCACGGCGAGTGGGGCCGTTCTCGGGTCAGCTGGTGCGCTTAACTCCTTTCGCGATTATCCCAATGCCGGACTCGCGGGCACGTGGCACTTCGCGGCCCTTGCAAATAAACAGAGGGGTATCGACAACCAGGCGGGAGTTAGCGACATCGGTTCCCGCTATAACTCGAATCTGGGTATGCCGGGATGCCTTACTGGCGTTCCTTTCTATTATGGCCTCGACGGAAATCCTCCGGCTAATACGGTACACCTGCTGGTAACCGCACTTCACGAGCTAGGCCACGGACTCGGTTTTGCCAGCCTTGTGAACGCTACAACCGGCGAACTTGCCCTTGGCTTTCCAGATGTTTACACCACGTTCATGTTCGATCGTAGCGTGGCACTCGGCTGGAATGCGATGACCAATGCACAGCGCATCACATCGGCTACAAACGTTAATAACGTTCTTTGGGATGGTGCTAGCGTAAAGATAGGGTCTGGCTCACTAACGACTTGTCGCGACGGTGCGACCGGCCGAGTCGAACTGTTCACGCCCAATCCGCTCCAGTCCGGTTCATCAGTTTCGCACTACAACTCGACGTGCACACCTGACCTGTTGATGGAACCTGCCATTAATGCGGGTCTGCCGCTCGATGGTGACCTTACGCGCCAGCAGTTTCGTGATATCGGCTGGTACCGCGACCAAAACTCAGACCTTACTCCGGACACGATCACGGCTGTGGCTCCCAATAGCGGCTCCGTAACAGGAGGAACAAATACAAACGTCACCTGGACCAATAATGGCGGGTTTAATCGCAATGTGACCATCGAACTCTCGACCGACGGCGGTACGACATTTCCAACCGCTCTCGTGACAAACGTCGCGAATACCGGTACCACATCGGTTACAATACCAAACACTCCGACCGCAACAGCCCGCGTCCGGGTACGCGAACACAATTTTGCCGCTCCGCTTGGGGCTTCGTCGGGGAATTTTTCGATAGCAGGTGCTGTTCCTGCGTATTTTCCGCTCGCGGTTGGGAATCCGTTATTGCAGGATTGGACTAATGCCGCGTTGATCACGGCGGACGATAACTGGGGCGGCGTGCCTTCAATAACTGGTTTCCGAGGCGACGACTTAACGATCTCAACTGGCACTGACCCTCAGACAATTCTTGGTGATGGCGGTGCAACACCGGTAGACGTGATTGCTAATCAGACACTTCCGAATACGCTAGCCACCGGCGGTGTTGCCGAATTCGATGGGATCGCAAATCCAGTTGTCGCCTTACAGGGGTCGGGTACCGCAGACGCCCCGTTCATTGATATTCGTCTTAATACGACCGGGTGTGCGTCTCCGGCAAATACCGGTAATCTAAGTTTCAACCTTCGCGACATTGACGGTTCCACCGACAATGCTATCCAACCTATTGCCCTACATTATAGGGTCGGAAACTCAGGAACCTACACAAATATTGCCGGCGGCTTCGTCGCAGATGCGTCGACGGGTCCGAGCCTTGCTACTCTGGTCACGCCAGTCTCGGTGCTCATACCGAATGCTGCCTTGGGACAGGCGATGGTGCATGTTCGTGTCATGACAGCTAATGCCGCAGGCAACGACGAATGGATCGGAATAGACGATATCAACATTACTTGCTCGGTCGCGGCGACACCTACGCCGACGAACACTCCGACGGCAACGCCGACAAATACTCCGACGGCAACGCCGACAAATACGCCGACCGCAACGCCGACACCGGCACCGCCGACATTTGCGATCGACGACGTAATGCAAAACGAAGGCAATACAGGAACGACACCGTATTTGCTGTTTACATTTACGATCACAAAGACCGGTAACAATGGCAATGGTTCGTTCCTGTCTCTCGACACGTTTGACGGCCCGGGCCCTAACCCGGCAACCGGGGGTGTGGATTACGTGTCGATCTTTGGAGCCCCCCGGCCCGTTGAAGGGGAGCAGAATTTAGACGGAACGCTCGCTCCGGAAGGCACGACTTGTAACAATGGCTCGGTTTCTTTTAGCTCGGTGGAAACGACCAAGACCGTGGTTGTCTGCGTCGGTGGCGATACATCTCCCGAATCTAATGAAACCTTTACTCTGCGTATAAACTTTATTTCAAACGGCACCGCCACGCGCTCCGACGGATTGGGAACGATAGTAAACGACGACGGCGGAGCAACGCCAACGCCGACAAATACACCGACGGCAACGCCAACGAATACGCCGACTGCGACTCCAACCAATACTCCGACGGCAACGCCAACGAACACTCCGACGGCGACCCCAACGAGCACTCCGACAGCAACGCCGACGCCAGGG
>JANNWQ010000165.1:0-7824 GCA_031408595.1 Acidobacteriota bacterium
GACGGCAGGTGGCAGCCGCTGTGTGCTTTTATCGTAAGACTAGGTGCCGCGACGTCTTTCAGCATGCGTTACGAGATCGCGATAACGTGCCATCTTTGCGGTCGATCGTCGAAGGTCTGAATGCCCGGATCGTCACCTTTGCCGAGTACTCGACTCTCGATGACGCAGAGTATCTTCTGCAAAATATCAACGAGCGTACCGATCTCGCTCGCCGTCCCTGATTTCAAAATGCATTTGTGGCAGAATAGTTGAAATGGAGATCGCTCTCGACAAACTCAAGGAAGAATGCGGCATCTTCGGCATTTTTGGCAATAATGAGGCGTCAGCGCTGACGCAGCTCGGGCTGTTTGCGATGCAGCACCGCGGTCAGGAGGCGTGCGGAATCGTCTCTTGCGACGATGGAGAACTCCATCAATACCGCGAGATCGGGCTCGTTGCCGACGTATTGAATGTCGATGTTCTCAAAAAGCTCACGGGCACGAGTGCGATCGGGCACACGCGTTATTCGACATCGGGCAAGAATACTCTCGACGAAGTACAGCCTTTTTCGGTCACGTGTCAGCATGGCCAGATCGCGGTTTGTCATAATGGCAATCTACCTTTTGCCAATGCCCGCCGCCGTGAGCTCGAACGCGATGGTGCTATTTTTTCCTCCACATCTGATACCGAAACGATCCTTCACGGTATCGCTCGCACGCCGGCGAAAGATGCGGTTGAGGCGATCACGAAAGTTCTAAAAGAGACCGAAGGTGCGTTTTCCTTATTATTTTTGACTCCGACGGCCTTGATCGCGGTGCGTGATCCGCGCGGATTTCGCCCGTTGGTTTTGGGCAAATACAAAGACGCCTGGTGCGTCGCGTCAGAGACGTGTGCATTCGATCTGATGGATGCGGATTATATTCGCGAGGTCGAGCCGGGCGAGATGATCATCGTCGATGCCGATGGAATGCGCTCGTCAATGCCGTTTGAGAAGAAGGCAGTTTCGGTTTGTACGTTTGAGCACGTATATTTTTCGCGGCCGGACTCAATCATCTACGGACGCTCGGTCAACGAATCACGGCACAAGATGGGCAAGCGGCTTGCAGAGGAACACCCCGTCGATGCCGATCTCGTTGTGCCCGTGCCCGACTCTGGCGTTGCAGCCGCCATTGGATATGCGCGTTGGTCGGGGATCAATTTCCGTCAGGCGATCATTCGCAACCACTATGTTGGGCGGACGTTTATCGAGCCTTCGCAATCGATCCGTTCCTTTGGCGTTCGGCTCAAGCTGAATCCGATCAAAGACCTTATAAACGGCAATCGAATCATTCTCGTGGACGACTCGATCGTTCGCGGCACGACGTCGAAAAAGATCGTCGAAATGATCCGCCACGCCGGTGCCCGCGAGGTCCACATGCGCATCTCGTGCCCGCCGACCGCCCACTCGTGCTACTACGGCGTCGACACCCCACACCGCCAAGACCTCATCGCCTCACGCATGACCGTCGAAGAGATCCGCCAATACATCGGCGTCGATACGCTGGGCTATCTTTCGCTCGAAGGAATGCTGGAAGCTATCGGGCTCGACACCGCAAAGACCTGTTCGGCCTGTTGGACAGGGAAGTATCCGACGCTGATCGCTAACGGACAATCGGCGTAACCCAAATTTATGAGCTTAAAAGAACAAATAGTTTCCGACCTGACGGCTGCGATGAAGGCTAAGGATGCTGACCGCCTCTCTGTTTTGCGGATGGTGAAGGCCAATTTGATGAACCGGCGGATCGACAAAGGTAGCGAGCTGACCGATGACGAGGTGTTGAAGGCGTTGCAGACGCAGGTTAAACAGCGGCGGGATTCGATCTCGAGTTACGAGAATGCTGGGCGTGCAGATCTGGCTGCGAAAGAATCGGCAGAGATCGGTTTTATCGAGGTTTACCTGCCGCAGGCCGCTACTGCCGAAGAGATCGCTGCCGCCGTCGAAGCCGCTACCACCGAAACCGGGGCCACGGCGATGAAGGACATGGGCATGCTAATGAAGGCCGCGATGGCCAATCTTGCGGGTAAAAATGCGGACGGCAAGATGGTCAGTGAGGCGGTGAAGGCAAAGCTGCAGTAGTTCTTTCGGCTTTGCCGATTCGCAGTGCGGCGAAGCTATGCTTCGCCGTCGTTTGCTCCAATATTATTTCGCGGCTATGCCGCCGTTTTGGGGGCCGGGCCGCGACGGATCGATGCAAACTAAACTCAGATCTGAGCAGTGGCTGTACCTAATTTTCGTCTTGTTGCTGCCGTTTGCCACGCTTCCCGAATTGGCCGGTTATACGGGTAACGTTCAGATCGCTGACGTAGTGCTTTTGGTAACGGGCCTTGTTTGGTCTGTGCTGTGGCTCGCACGAAAACGGAGCATTGTCTGGAGCCCGGCGTACATATTTCTCGCCGCATACGCGGTAGCAGTAACACTCTCGGCGATCTTCTCGATCAGGCCTGAGCAGAGTGCCGTCAAGCTGATCGGCAAATTCTACCTCATCGCGATCGTCTTTCTGACGATCAACATCGTCACATCCTTCGACATTCTCAAAAGCGTACTGCGAGCCTGGCTCATCGGCTCGGGGCTTGTGATTCTACTTAGCCTCGTGGGCATTGCGGCGTTCTATCTCGGGTTCAATGACGCGAATCAAAATCTTGTCCTTCATCCGATCTTCGGCAGCTTGCCGCCGGGTCGATATCCGCGTATCGAAGGTTTCTTTAACTATCCTTCGTTACTCTGTAATTACCTGTCGATCACTGTCGCGTTCTTAGTGCTGTCCGGGTCGATGGAATGGCTGTCGAAGCGTATAGCTATCGCATTCGGCATTTCCTTGCTCGTCGTTGATGCCTTTACGCTAACGCCCGGCCTCGGCGGCATATTCCTTGCGGCTGGCATTTTTGTCTGGACTCGGGCCGAACGTCGGATCGTCGGTCGCATAGCTCTTTCAGCCGGAATATTGGTTGCGGCTGTGGCATTCTTCGCGGCGTCGGTCACGCTGTTTTCAAATACGGCAGCCGGCAGCGGCGTTCCGATCGCAACCGGCGAGATCTCGCGTTCGCATCGTGCCGAGGCGTGGCGGACATCGTTTCAAAGCTTTCTCCAAAGCCCGATTCTCGGTCGCGGCATTGATGTGCCAGTTGCCGACTCACGATTCATCGACCCCTCGGGAAATCACCAATTACTTACCGATGCGCATAACACTTACCTCAGCGTCTTGGCGGAAACTGGCATCGCGGGCTTCTTTGCGTTCATTGCGTTTTTAATCTATGTCTTTAAGAGCCTTATGCGAATTCGACACCGGGACAGTGGTATCGGTTTCGCCTCGACGATCTTGCTTATTGCTCTTGTCGATGCCTGTCTATACCAGGGCCTCACCGGTTCATACGAAGACACGCGGCATCTCTGGGTATTGTTCGCGATTGCGGCTGCCGTTGGCAGTGCGATGCCTATGGAAACTGAAGTTGGAATCTGAAAACAGGGAAAGGCCCGCGATGCGGACCTTTCAAAACGAACGGTTGAAACAGTTCCAGGTTACAAATTCTTGCTCTTCACACGGAAGGTTACATGTGGCGTCAGTAACGAGGCCACCTTGGTACCGTCGGCGGTACGAGCGATGACCTGAACGGTAACCGCACCTGAAAAATCCTCATCGATCGGGAGCGAAAAACGAGTATCTGTGGTTGTGCCAGCTTTGAAGAAGTGGGCACCGCGGTCATAAGAGATCATCACGTCAAAGCCTTTTGAGCGGTCGATGTTTTCAGCAATCCAGGAGAGTTCCATGTTCTCGCCGGCCGTAGGCGTCCTTTCAAGCGAATTCACAAACACTATCGGACTCCAAGCCTTCGTCTTAATGGTAAATGTTCCCGTCTGCGGCAGATTGTAAAAATCCCCTTCACCTTCGATACCTACCTGCGCGACTATCTTCGCCGACGACGTATTCACACTCGGCACGGTCCATTCGAAAGTCTTTGTCGTAACACTGAGCTGAGGGGTGATGCGTAACAGAAGACCATTATTATCGACCAAAAACAATTCCATTTCGGACCAATTATTGTTGGTGATGGCGTCATCCACACGTAGATCCCACTCCACCGTCACGCGACTTCCGCCATTGAGCCGAATTCCGGGGCTCGGGGATCTAAGTGTAAACGTCGGCTCGATAAACGACGCTGGGGGCGACACAAGCTTCTGTGCTGCTACAGGCAAGGCCATCGTGACAACACCAACCAAAATAAAGGCGACAACATAAAATCTTTTCATAATCAAACCCTCCAAAGTCAAATCTTGCCTGAAACCAATCTATTAGTATCGGTCTGTCGCCATACATCATCCGATCGCAGTGAGCCGAACAATGTAAGGAAACGGGAACGTCCCGCCCGGACCTTTGAATTTACTAATGAATCAATGTGAACACCAAGATACTGCCTCAAATCGGTTCCATTTGTCAACTACAAATCTGCCCAGTTCGATTTTTCTCCAGATCGGAGCACGGACGACATGCGAATCGGAGAAAGAACCGTACGTTGCTGGAACAGAGTCCTTCGGTTTTCGTCACACCGTTTGGCAGTCAGCCGAAAAGACGAGCCTGCTCAGGGACGTAAAGGGAATATCAGATAAATTGTTGACAGCTACGAACTTTCCGCTTATACTTCCGTCAATCTTGTTCTGCATTTTAGAATATTGAGTTTTGCTAACTTACAAGCGTTGGAAAGCTCATCGGCTACAAAACCGAATTGTTGCGCCTCGGCGCGATGCTGCGACGTTGCCGTTTTGTAATTTTTTTGGAGAAACCCTTAGGAGTGTTGAAAATCATCATGAGAAAATCCGTTGGTTCGTTTATTAGTTCGACTCGGAGATCATTTCTGTTGCTTGGCGTCATTGTATGCCTCGTCGGTTTTGGCGTAATCGTGTGGCAGGTAGGAGCCAAGGAAAGTGCCGCTCAAAAGCAGCAGGGGCCGGAGCCTCAGGTTGGCCAAGTACGGCCCATGGATGATGATGCTTACAACGAGGCGAAGGGAAAGTTTGACTTCAAGGCTTTCGTCGAATTGGAGCGAAATGGCCTTATCCCGTCACAGGCGGGACGGGTCTTTGACGACTCGCCCTCGGCTACCGATGTCCTGGTCAACAACAATGCCGGGGCTACTGGAACGGGCAACTTCACTCAGAGCGAAACGGACCTGATCGCATTCGGCAGCACAGTTGTTGTCAGTTTTAACGATTCTGGCTCTAATGTCGGGGCCAATAAGTTCACCGGCTGGTCGCGTTCGACAGACGGCGGAACGACCTTCACTGACGGAGGCACTCTTCCGACAAATGCGGGCGGCGACGCGGGCGACCCGGTATTTGCTCGAAACGATACAACAGGGCGCATATTCCTGTCGACCCTCGGGTTTGACACTCCGCTTATTCAGGTTTTCCGTTCGGATGATAACGGAGCGAGCTGGTCGGCACCCGCCGTGGGCACGCCGGGAGGTGCCACCGAAGACAAGCAATGGATGGCGGTCGATAACTTTGCTGGAGCTGGAAACGGGAACGTCTATCTGATGAGCCGTAATTTTGGAGCGGGTAATGGAATTTTCATGTACCGTTCGACGGATAACGGCCTGACATTTGGCCCAAATGGCGGCGTAAACATCGTGGGCGGCAATCAGGGAGCCTTTGTGGCCGTTGGGCCGGATCACGCTGTGTACGCGTTCTGGTTTAATGGGGCGACGCTCCGGATGCGTAAATCAACAGATCAGGCTTTGACCTTTGCATCTGCCGTAACTGTCGCCAGTGGACTGGTGGGCGGTTCTAACGGAGATCATGGCCTGACAGGTTCAAGGCAGGGTTTGGCACCATTCAGCGCATTTCGAAGCAGCGCTTTTCCGCACGTTTCTATCAATCCGGTTAGCGGACACCTCTACGTCACCTGGGCAACCGATGCCCCGGCCGCAGACAAGGCTGACGTCTTCCTTACAATATCGAGTGATGGTGGAGCGACGTGGAGCGCTCCGGCGAGGGTCAATGATGACGCGACGACGACCGACCAATGGATGCCCACGATCGTGGTGTCCACTGACGGCTCCCGACTCGGTATTTTCTATTACAGCCGTCAGGAAGATGCGGCAAATAACAACCTTTTCAAATACTACGGGCGTGTCGGCTCCATCTCAGGTGCAACCGTAACGTTTCAACCTAGTTTTGCGGTCAGCGATGTTGCGTCGTTACCTGAATTTGGTCGTGATTCTTTAATCAATGCGGTTTACATGGGCGACTACAATCATGCGGTCGCAACGCCGGGCTTCTTTCACGTCATTTGGGCGGATAACAGGGACGATCTGTCTGGTGGAGCGCCTCGCAAGGATCCGAATGTATATTACGACAAGATCCCGCTAGGTCTTGCGGTCGCGACCACCGTTCCGGCAGTTGGTTCAACGGTGCCGTCGGTGCCTACCACCTACGTGATAAATTTCTCCGAGGCGGTCAACGCTTCCAGTGTTCAGGCGGCCGACCTCACGGTGAATGGCGTACCGGCAACAAGCGTCGTCAACAATACTCCGACGCAGTCTACTTTCACTTATGCAGTTGCACCTCCGGCCCCACCGGAAGGCGAGAGTCCGTCAGCCTTGATAAACACCATGGCCATCGCGGCCGGCGCGATCACACGTGTATCCGACGGCGGCCCGATACTTGCATTTAGCGGTAACTTCTTCTTGCCGACAGCGACGCTCACCCGTGAAGCTGCGACGGTTACTACCGGTAACGGCATCATTGAGCCGAACGAGTGCAACTCGGTCACCATACCGCTGACAAATAATGGTACCGGCGCGGCGACTGCCGTTTCAGCCGTACTATCGACCAGCACGGCCGGTGTCACGATAACTCAACCTGCGTCAGCTTATCCTGACATTGCAATAGGAGCTACGCAGCCGAACACCACTCCCTACCAGATATCGACTACGAACGCGGTGGCGTGCGGTACCACAATCAATCTGACGCTAACCGTAACCTATACGGGCGGCGGTTCGCCGGCGGTATTTAACTTCACGGTCGGTGTCGGTCAGACGGCGAATCCAAACTATACGTTTGCATCTGCGGCGAATACGATCCCTGCCGGCGGCGTTTTAGTTGCTGGAACTCAGGCCGACGATGTCGCTGTGGCGATAACTCTGCCTGCAGCCTGGACATCTACGGTTTATGGAACAGCGGTCACGTCGATGGGTGCTAGTACGAATGGCATAATCGGAATAAACGGCACTCCCTCGAACAGCTTTGGTAACGCGGCTCTTCCTTCGGTTCTCAATGCTGCGGGGCCGACGTTGTTGCCGTACTGGGATGACCTTCTACTCACCGGTGGTGCGAATGGTATTTTCACCGACACTACGGGAGTTGCTCCAAATCGTACATTCAAGATCGAATGGCGCGGCGTACTTTTCGGCGGATCGAATGCGATCAACTTTGCAGTTTTCCTAACGGAAGGCACGGACACTATCCGATACGTCTATAACAATTCGGCGGCTGCCAATGGCGGTAGCGCGACGGTAGGTGCTCAGGCGGCTAACACCGGAACTCAGTTTACACAGTTCTTAAACCCCATCACGGCCGGACTACAATTGACCGGTACGCGAGCTGCGGGTATATGTACGCCAGGAGCAGGCGGCTGTGCGGGTGCCACGCCAACGCCGACAAATACACCGACGCCAACGCCGACAAATACACCGACGGCAACGCCAACGAATACGCCGACTGCGACTCCAACCAATACTCCGACGGCAACGCCAACGAACACTCCGACGGCGACCCCAACGAGCACTCCGACAGCAACGCCGACGCCAGGG
>JANNWQ010000166.1:0-10801 GCA_031408595.1 Acidobacteriota bacterium
CGAAGAAAGATATCCGGCCTATGGCAATCTTGTTCCACGAGATATCGCCACACGAGAGATATTCCAGGTCTGCCTCGAAGGCCACGGGGTCGGGGGCGAGAATCAGGTCTATCTGGATCTCACACACATTCCGGCCGAGACGCTAACGCGCAAACTCGGTGCGATCCTTGAGATCTACGAAATGTTCGTCGGCGACGATCCGCGATACGTGCCGATGCGTATTTTCCCCGGCGTGCATTATTCGATGGGCGGGCTGTGGGTCGATTTTGAACAGCGGACGAATGTACCCGGACTGTTTGCGGCGGGTGAATGCGACTACTCGATCCATGGTGCGAATCGGCTCGGTGCGAATTCATTGTTGTCGTGTGTTTATGGCGGATTTGCCGCAGCTCCGTCGGCGATCGAGTACGCGAAAAATGTCGAACGCGGTTCGACGGAAACGAATGGTATCTACGACGCTGAACTTAGCAAACAGCAGACCCTCAACGACGAGATCATCGGCAGCGAAGGCGGCGAGAATCAGTACAAGCTGCACGAAGAAATGGGCAAGGTGATGACCGATAACGTCACGGTTGTCCGTTACAACGACCGGCTGAAGGCGACCGACGAAAAGCTGATCGAATTGCAGGATCGCTTCAAGAATATCTCGATCAACGACTCAAATCTCTGGGCAACGCAGGCCGTACCGCACGCACGTCAGCTAAGAAACATGCTCGACCTCGCCCGCGTCATCACGCTCGGTGCTCTGAACCGAAACGAGTCACGCGGTGCACATTACAAACCTGAGTTCCCGGAGCGTGATGATGAGAATTTTATGAAATCTACGATCGCAGAATACTCCGCCGAAGCTCCCGTACTGAGTTATGAGGCCGTTGACGTTTCGTTGGTTGAGCCAAGAAAAAGGGATTATTCGTCTGGGAAGAAGAAATGACCGAAGCGACAAATACCAGGGCTTGCACAAGATAATTATCAGTTGTCACTAGCTTTATCGGCCGTGCAGTTACCACTAGCTTTAGCTAGTGGACGAAGTTGCAAGTAAGGGACTGGCTTTAGCCAAATCTCTGAAAAAGTTTTCTTTTGGCCTTAGCCCAGGAAACTTGTTCTTCAGAAATTTGGCTAAAGCCCAAATCTTGTTGGTGACTTTTTCCACTAGCTAAAGCTCGTTGCAACTGATTAGATCGTGTTCAACCAATCCGCGGGAAAGAAAACGCCCCAGGCTCGATAGCGCTGGGGCGAAAACGTACATTCTCTATTGCTCTTTCAGTTGCTCTTGTTTGTAATCAGCATGCCATCGGCTGCCGGAACGACTCGGCTAACAAGCAGTTGTTTGCCGTCTGGTGACCAAGTAAATCGGACGATGGGCGGAGGTGCCCCAAAATTGGTTAATTGCTTCTCTTTGCCTTTGCCATCTGCTGGAATTGTCCAGATGTTTCCTGCTCCGTTTCGCAAGTCATTGTAGGCGATAGATTTGCCATCAGGGGTCCACCGGAACATACTGATCTGCGCCGTCTCCAATCGCGTTTTGATGACGCTAACCGGCTTCCCGCCGGTTGGCGGTATTATGAAAAAGGTCGGCTCGCTATAGTCTTTGACCCATTTCATGGTTGCGTAAGCCACCCGTCCATCTCGCGAGACATCGAATCCAACTAAAGGTCCGGGATTATCCTGCTTGGTGGTAAGTACGGTGGGTTGGCCACCGTCAATGGATATCCTGCAAATAGTGGGCTGGCCGCTCTCATGAATCTGAATATAATAGACCCATTTGCCATCTGGTGAGATCTTCGGTGACCACTCACGAGGGCCGTCCATTGTTAGTTGTTTGAGGTTGCTTCCGTCCGTGTTCATTCGATACAAATGGCTGCCGCGACTGCCTCTGTTTGATGTAAATACGATATACCGTCCGTCTGGAGAGGCCGCACCCCAATTATTTGTAGATGCGTCCGACGTTAGCTGCTTTCGTCCGGTCCCGTCCGGGTTCATTATCCAGAGATCAAAGCTTCCACTTACGCGCGACTCAAAGGCTATACGGCCATCCGACATCCATCCAAATTGTCCGAGTGTCAGTTCCCCCGACGACGTGATCTGTCTCGCTCGGGATGTGTCGTTTTGAGGGAGTACCCAGAGGTCCAGGTTCTGGTTTTTTCGGACCGAGGTAAGTATATCGCCCTTTCTCGTCGCGGTGAGTCCCTTGTATCCGGCGGGTCCATCTGAGATCTGCCTTGGCTGTGCACCGGGACTGATCACCCATAGCTGTTCTTGGGCGGTCTGTTCAGCCGAAGGTTCACTGGCGACGGTCACGAGATCGCCATTTGCGAGCCAAGCGGTGCCTTGAAAGTTCCGCCATTTCTTGTCCGATAGCTCCTGCTCTGAACCGGTACTAATATCGATCGCGACTCGCTTGTAGTAATCTTCTCCATCAGGTTTCCTGTAATGACGTCCACAAGCTATTTTCTTACTGTCCGGGGACCATGCGGGCAGAGAGTCACACTCGATCCAACTCACCTCATTTGTTATGGCACCGTTCACATATGGCGTGTTGATCACAACTCTTTCCTGCGTGCCATCTGCATTGGCAACAAGCAATTGTTCAGCCTTTTCACTGCTCAGGTCACGTGAGAAAGCCAAAAACCTGCCGTCGGGTGAGACGCTCGCGCCTCCATCGGAGTCTTCCACTACCTTTGAGGGCGTTCCGCCGGACGTCGCAATCCGATAGATTTTCCCAGGGCTGTTGGGAGCGGCGTGGCCATAATAAAGGTACTTTCCATCCGGGCTAAAGCTGGGCCAATAATAGTTGCCAGCGTCGGGAGCAGATACCAATTGCACTTCATCGCCGGTGTCCCGGCGGCGTAATGTTATAGGATTTTTCAAAATTGTCTCCCCGGTCGTGTAAGCGACAAGTTTTCCGTCGCCTGAGATCGCGATGTCATAAACTCTGCCGGACGTAGAAAGGCGAGATAATTTAAGGTCCTTCTCGGACGTATCCGACGTGATTGCCGGCAAAACTCCGTCATTGTCGCCGGCCCGTGGTGCTCCGTTGTACTTATAGACCGAAAATCCGATTCCGACGAAAAGAATCGTCGCCGCGGTCACTAGCGTCGCGTACTTATGCCGCTTAACACTGCTTACGAGATACTCGGTGCTTAAGGTCGGGCGGGGACGAATTAGTTGGGTTCTTAGCTCATCGGTGCCTGCGGCTATGATGAACGGTGTTGGTTGTATTGCATATTCCATTCTCTTTTTTTCTCCTTTTAGGTCTTCGAGAAGGTCATGCGCGGATTGGTATCTTTTTTCTCTTTCTTTGGTAAGAGCTTTTTGGCAGATCGGTGTCAGCTCCGGCGGCAGGCCGTCGATGTTGGCCGGTGTGACATCGGTGCTCAGGATCGACGAAACAAGCTCGGTCACCGATTCGCCGTCGAAGGGCGACTTGCCCGTAAGCATCTCGTGGAGCACGACGCCGAGGCTCCAGAGGTCCGTCCTTGCGTCGACGGCGTGGCCGCGGGCTTGTTCGGGCGACATGTAGGCGACCGTGCCCATCACGAGGCCGGGAGCGGTTAATTGCGGATTGCGGACTGCGGATTGCGGAATACCGGATGAGCGCAACAGTGGTGAATCGCTTTCTTCAATCCCCAATCCGCAATCCCCAATCCGCAATTCTTCCGGGCGGTCGTCGGCTTCGGTAAGTTTTGCAAGGCCAAAATCGAGCACCTTGACGAGGCCGTCGTTTCGGATCATTACATTCTCAGGCTTAATATCGCGATGGACGATCCCTGCCGCGTGTGCGGCCTGTAAGGCGGCGGCGATCTGGCAGGTTATTTCAACACTCTCGGCGACGTTCAAGCCAGACCGCATTCGCTCGCGAAGCGTATCGCCGTCGATGTATTCGGAAACGATGAACCGCGAGCCCTCGAACGAGCCGATCTCGTGGATCGTTAGAATATTCGGATGGTTGAGCGCCGATGCGGCTTTCGCTTCCTGGATGAAACGCCGTACGCGTTCCCCTTCGTCGGCAACGTCGCGATGCAGCACTTTGAAGGCCACGGGGCGGTCGAGTTCGGTGTCGTCCGCGAGGAAAACCTGGCCCATACCACCGGTGCCGATCTGTTCTTTAATTCGATATCGGCCGATGACTTGGCCAAATGGGAGATGCGGCTCCGTAAGAGCTTCCACTGTTCCAAGAAAATTATCTTCCAAAAAGTCACTGTCGTAGGCTCCGAGTAACTTTTCAACCTCGGCGCGAAGGACACTGTCATTGCCACATTTGATGTCGGCAAATGCTCCGCGTTCAGCCGGGGAGATACCGAGTGCCTGATCGAAGATATCCTTTGCCACCTGCCAGGTCGAATTATTCATGGCCAGACCTCCTCGTCAGTTCGTACTTCAGCCAGGCTTTTGCCGCGTTCCAGTCACGCTTTACTGTCGCCACGGAGATTTGCAGCAAAGCGGCCGTCTCCTCAATGCCAAGTCCGGCAAAATAACGCAGCTCTACCAC
Organism: Acidobacteriota bacterium; assembly: GCA_031408595.1. GTDB lineage: Bacteria > Acidobacteriota > Blastocatellia > Pyrinomonadales > Pyrinomonadaceae > OLB17. The sequence goes on from JANNWQ010000166.1 coordinate 4,490, forward strand.
TTTGACCTGCTGTCGATCGATCGCGCCGAGGCGAACGAGGGCTTCGTCGAGGGCAATCACGTCGATATCAATCGGCTGGGCGTGAAGGTGCAGGGCGTCAAGTTCGACGGCCTCGTCATGGCCGCCCCGCTTCTGCCGGTGTCTGGTGCGGGCGTGATCGACCAGAATACGCCGCATCAATTCGGCGGCAAGCGAAAAGAACTGAGAGCGATCCCGCCACTCGACTGACTTTTGTTCGACCAATTTCAGGTAAGCTTCGTTAATGAGAGCTGCAGTATCCAGCGTGTGGTTGCGGCGTTCGCCGCGGAGCTGCCGCCGGGCCTGGCGGCGAAGCTGATCGTAAACGGCCTGGATAAGTTCGTCCGAGATCGCGTGAGTGCCATCGCTCCATGCCCGAAGCATGGCGGTGATCTCGTTGCCAGATTGCGAGGCGGAACCCATGGGCGATATGTTTGCTCGTTTATTGCGAGCCACCATCATATGTTCGCCGGCCGGATAAGTCAAAGAGCTTATCCAGCGCTTCAGTTGTTTGGTTTTGATCAATCCGCGCATGACCTTTCTCCATTGCTGACGCAAATTCCGCCTCTATTTATGTGACGCGATATCGGTTTAGATTTTGGTTCATATTTCCTTGATCTCTTTTTCCGGCGGGTTAGTTTCGGGCGGGATAGCTTGGTATAATTGAAAATATGTCGATAGCGGAAAAGAAGCGGCTCAAAAATCCCCCATCGACGGTCAGATTCAAGATCCAGCGGCGCGAGCGGGAAGGGGCTATGGCTCATTGGGAGACTTTTGAGCTGCAGTATCGACGGAATCTGAATGTGATCTCGGCGTTGATGGAGATCCGTAAGAATCCGGTCACGGTTGAGGGAAAGCAGACCACGCCGCCGGTTTGGGATATGTCTTGTCTCGAGCAGGTGTGTGGTACCTGCACGATGGTGATCGATGGCAAGGTGCGTCAGTCGTGCTCGGCGTTAATCGATGATCTGTTGCTCGCCTCGAATTCCGACACCGTCAGCCTCGCTCCGATGTCGAAATTCCCAAATGTTCGCGATCTCAAGGTTGACCGTTCGAAGATGTTCGACCATCTCAAACAGGTCAATGCGTGGATCGAACTAGACGGCAGCTACGACCTCGGTCCCGGGCCGCACATCTCAAACGCGACCGCTCAGGAACGCTACGACCTCGCCCGCTGCATGACCTGCGGCTGCTGCCTCGAAGCCTGTCCGCAATACGGCGACGACAACTACATCGGACCCCAAGCCATCGCTCAGGCCCGCCTCTTCAACATGCACCCCACCGGCCAGATCACTAAAGAGGAACGCCTAAACGGCCTCCTCGGCGACGACGGCATCGGCAACTGCGGCAACGCCCAAAACTGCATTCAAGTCTGCCCAATGTCCGTCCCGCTAACAAAGGCGATCTACGAGACCAATCGTGATATTACTGTGGATGCTTTGTTTGGTTGGTTGAAGAAGTAAGAATTTGCCCGCGAAATACGCGAACAGACGCTAATGAAGAAGATCTCTTTTTAGCGTCTTTTCGCGTATTTCGCGGGCAATATAGATCTTATGGTTTTAGACCGATCGATTGTTCTCGTCCAATTCCTTCAAGATGCTTGACGATCTTTTGGATCAGCCACTCCGGAGTTGAGGCTCCGGCGGTGACGCCTACTTTTTGGGAGCCGATGAGGTCGGTTGGGTTGATCTCTTCTTCGGTTTCGATGAGGAAGCTCCGTTCACATTGCTCTTTGCAGACGGCGAGGAGTTTTACGCTGTTTGACGAATGGCGGCCGCCGATGATGTAGAAGGCATCGACCATTCCGGCGAGAGCACGGGCCGCTTCCTGTCGGTCGCGGGTCGCGGAGCAGATGGTGTTTACGATCTCGACCTGATCGTCGGTTTTGGTTTTGATCGCTTCTGCGGTGTCAAAGAATGTCTTTGACTTGATCGTTGTTTGCGAGACGACGAGCGGCCTACGCAGGCGAGGCAGCAGATCGAGCTCAGATTCATCGCGGATGATGAAGGCGTGATCCGGTGCATAGCCTTTGACGCCGATCATCTCAGGATGATCAGGAGCACCGACAATAACTACGTGGCGATCTTCGGCAGCGGCCCGGGCCGCAAGTTTTTGTACTCGCGTCACAAAGGGACAGGTAGCATCGACAACTTTTGATGCCATTTCTTCTAGTTCCTTTTGAACCTGCGGCGTCACTCCGTGAGCTCGAATCACGGCAGTTTCACCTCGGGTAATCTGCACCGGCGAGTCGATTGTCGTGACGCCATCGTGTGCCAGACGCTGCATTTCCTGCTTATTGTGGATGAGCGGCCCGAGACTTCGAACCGTTTCGCCCGCAGCGACGGCCTCTTCGACCATCTCGACGGCGCGTTCGACTCCAAAACAAAATCCGTATTCATCCGCCAGCAGTACTTGCATTTTTGTAAAACCTTAACTAAGTTAACTAATTACACCTAACTCTCTCGAAAATAAGTCTAGCAAATGGATAGTAGAAACGAAACCGAATCGCGCCACTACCGGTTCCTCAGCGAAGAGCATTTTGCGCAGCTTTACGCTACATTTATCGAGGCGTTCTCCGACTACGTATTTCCATTTGCGCTCACGGAGACGCAGTTTCGCAATCATATCAATGTCAACGGCGTTGATCTCAATCGTACAATTGGATGCATAGAGGACGATAGATTGATCGGATTTTCGCTCAATGGTTTCGGCGAATGGAATGGATGCTCGACCATGTACGACGCCGGAACAGGAGTGATCCCGCCAAAACGGCGGTTAGGTATCGGCAAAGACATGTTCGAGCGAATGCTGCCTGGCTTTATCGAGCAGGGCATTGAACAGTGCTTGCTCGAGGTGGTCACTACGAACACCGGAGCGGTTAAGCTATACGAACAGCTGGATTTCCATCCCATCAGAGAACTGGCGCTATTGCAGTGTGATCATACATTTACGTCGCCGAAGGCTCGCCCGACAGATGTCGAGATACGTGATCTGGAGAAACCCGATTGGTTGCATCTTGCAACGCTATGGGACGGCCAGCCGTCGTGGCAAAATTCGATCGATGCCCAGATCAGGACTCACAGCCTGAAGAGAAAACTCGGTGCATACATTGGTGACGAATGCGTCGGCTATATTGTTTTTTCGAACAACTTTGGACGCCTTGCCCAGATCGCAGTCGGCCACAAGCACCGCAATCGCGGCATCGGATCTCTGCTACTCAAACACATGCAATCCGAAATTGCCGACGGCTACTCGGCACAGGTCATCAATATCGACAAGGCGTTGGAAGGCCCGATGCAATTTTTTCGCAATCGCGGATTTCATGAGCGGATCAGTCAGTACGAGATGCTCAAGGAGATGTGATATCCTCGCTAATATCCGTTGACTGCCAAATCGCTACAGGCGTAAGATTCAGCTATGGAAGTACTCGAAGAAAGAATTACTATCGACCCGGACATGCTCAATGGGAAACCTGCGATTCGAGGTCAACGCATTGCTGTCCAGACGATCCTAGAGTTTTTAGGGAATGGCGATCAAGTCGATGAAATATTGGAACAGTATCCGTCTTTAGAAAGAGAAGATATTTACGCATGTCTAAGATTTGCCTCCAACTTGATGCAAAATAATTACCGGATCGAAAGTGTTTTGGCATGAAGCGATTTTTGATCGATGCCAATCTCCCGTTTCGGGTTCCAGCATGGCAGGGGGAGAAATTCTGGCACGTTGTTGAGATCGATGAGGAGTGGAGCGATTCTGCGATATGGAACTACGCTCGGAAGAACGACTGCACCATCGTCACCAAAGACGCAGATTTCTCAAATAGGATAATCGTTTCAAAACCACCCCCTCGGATAATCCATCTCAGAATAGGAAATATGCGGCTGCGAGATTTCATCGAGTTTATTGATGAACACTGGAAGACTATCCGAGCGGCTTCAGCAAATCATAAGCTCGTGAATGTTTATTTGGATCGGATAGATTCGGTCGATTGAACTATCGTACCGGATCTCGAAGCATAACGTCTGCCGCGGCAGAGGCGATCGCAGCGGCGGCTGAGTTCGATGCCTTTAGATGAGCAAGCTGACGCAGAGCCTCGCCGGTACGTGAGAGGAGTCGGACGAGGTCGCCTTCCTCGGCTTTTGTGCGATCGACCAGTTCGTCCCAGGTCATTCCGGCCGTCCAGCGTTCTGCGGCTGCGGCCGCCGAGTAATTGATCTCTTCGGCAGGTTCGACGCCGTTTTTCCACTCGACATTCGAAACTGCAACGACGATATCTTCGAAATCCTTGAGGATGTCACCCATTCGTCGGGAGCCACGCATTTCCCCGTAACTCCGTTCGGCATCGGCGGCGACAGATGCCATCAAACCGGCGGCTTCGGAGATCGTAAGCTCGTCGAAGGTGCCCTGTTTCAAAGCTTCGCCAACCAATAGTGGCCGATCGATACGCAGATCAGCCAGCCATTTGCCGCTGTCCGTAACGACCTCGGCTTCGCGATCGATGTAGCCAAAATGGTCGAGGACGCGTGCGCGATCCTCGAAAGGCTGCCAAATGAGATCACCTATTCGCTCTACCTTGGCAGCGTTGCGTTTTTCTCGAAAAGCGAAACTTCGCTCAGCGATCTCGCGAACCTGTTCGAAATTGCTGAACGCATCGAGCAGATTTAGAAGACTCGTATAGGTAGCACGAAACCGGCTCTCGAGAGCGTCAGGCGGAGCCTTGAGCAACTCGGCGATCTTTTTTGGATTCTGAAACTGTCCCGGAGCTAGCACTACAAACCCGACATTGTCGCGTCCGCGTCGCCCCGCTCGTCCCGTCATCTGCTGCAATTCACTTGCGGTCAGAGCACGCCAACCGTCATTACCACGCGTATCGGCATTGCTGATAACAACCGTCCGGGCCGGAAAGTCGACGCCCGCCGCTACTGTAGATGTTGCAAACAATGCATTTAGCAGACCGCCTGACATCATTCGCTCTATCAGTAACTTCCACGACGGAATATGGCCGGCATGATGAGCGGCAACACCTGCATGGACGATCACTTTAGCGTGTTTATGGTCTAGAACCTCCGGAAACTCCCCCGCAAACTCATCAAAGACTTCCTGCCGCATTTTCTGTCGCTCCGGCTCGCTGCGCTGCGATTTGTCCATCGCGACCTCAGAGGCTGCCTCGTCACAACGTCGCCGCGTCGGCAAAAATACGATCGCCGGCAGCAAATTAAAGCCGCGGAGAGCCGTAATCAGTTTTGACGGTGAGATGTCAGGGCGTTGTTGATCCATGGGATTCTAATGTAACCGGCGATAAAGCCTGCAAAGCCCGTCGAGCATCAGGTCGTTATCGACAACATCGATCTGCGAAGTGTTTTCGGCTATCAACGCGGCAAAGCCACCCGTCGCGATGACTCTTGGGCTATTACCGATCTCGCTCTTGATCGCCGATAGCAAGCCATCAACCAGCGCAAAATATCCATGCACAATACCAGATTGGAGCGAGCCTATCGTGGAGTTTTGGATTACCGTCTCAGGTTTTACAATCACGACCTCGGGCAAACGCGATGTAGTGAGTTTCAGAGCGGCGGCTAGCGTGTTCATACCAGGTGCAATCAGGCCGCCAGTTAGGACTCGATCTTTATTGACGACGTCAATTGTCAATGCCGTGCCAAAACTGCAAACGATGCACGGAGCGCCATATTTTTCGACTGCTGAAAATGTGTTGACCAGGCGGTCAGAGCCTGCGTCTTCAAGTGGAAAATAATCGATCTGCATGCCAAAGTCGAGATCGTTTGTGACGAGTAGAGGCTCCACGCTAAATTGAGTGGAGATAAAGGACAGCACTGCAGCGTTGATCTCCGGCACGACCGAACTAACGATCGCAGCCGATATGCCTTGGAAGAGTTTGTCGGCTACAGCCTTCGTGAGGCCAACGGCAGTAATGTCGCGAATCGTCGGGATCGAGAGTTTGGAAATAAGCTGTTCGCAGTCGAAGAGACCGAACTTGGTGCGGGAATTTCCAATGTCAACGGCGAGGAGCATGGAGTTCAATTACGAATTACGAATTACGGATTACGAATTGTCGATTTCAGATCGTAATTCGTAATTGTTAATTCGTAATTGCATCTAGCCTTGCAGCGGCAATCCGTCGTAGATCACGTTCCAGCCGTTTACGCGGCTGGTGCGAAGGCTCTTGGTGAACCATTCTGTAGCCGCAGTCGGGTCGTCGTAGATCTGGACGGCGGGTCGGTCCTCGCGGGGATCGACGCGGCAGATCGCGGCTCCTACGGACGCAGTTTTGATGCA
>JANNWQ010000167.1:0-15360 GCA_031408595.1 Acidobacteriota bacterium
AAAGTCCTTGGCTAGGATTGCTTCGAGGGCTGCTCCATCCTTAGATTTCCACGCGTCCCAAATTTTTCTTTCGATCGCGAGCACCGCATCGGTCGCAGCGTCAGGTTTGGCTTCGTCTTTCTTTGCTTCGTCCTTTTTGGCAGGAGCGGCGGGTTTTGCGGGTGGAGCCTTGGGATCTACAGCAGGAGTTTCGGCGTAAAAGGCCGCTTTCCATTTGTCGCCTTCACGAACGTAGATGCTTGCTGCGTTTACATTAGCCGGGCTTTTCTTTCCGTCACAGGTGGCGTCCTGAGCTCCCTTAAAAGTCAGCACAGCAACGTCGGGGCCAACCATTTGCATCTGGTCGTCCGAAAGCGAATAGCTCTTGATATCGCATTTTTGATCTGTGTAGGATTTGATCGATGCCGCTTTGTCCATTCGGCCTGCTGTTCCGAGTCCGACGAATTTTTCCGACGCGTTCTCTTGGGTCCACTTGGCATCTCGCGTTTTCCATGCTTCCCAGCCAGCCTTTTCCATCGTCATTAGCGCATCTTTGGTCGGCGCCGCGGCCACGGGTTTTGGAGCGATATTCGCGGCGTTCGCGCTGGCATTGTTTGCTGCTGGTTTATTTTCGGCGGGTGCTCCGCAACTGGTTAACATTGCGGCCCCGGCGAATGCGAAAGTGATAAGGCTAATACGTTTCATATTTTTCTCCTGTGTTTACACGGTCAATAATGTGACAGAAACGATCGAGGGCAACTACAAAACAAGCCGTTCGATCACCGATTGATAAGACTTATGGGAAACACTCTCACTATACACCTATTCGCAGTTTTGGCTACTGGAGCTCATTGACTAGAGTGCATAGAAAAAGCCGTGACTCTCAACGGAAGGTCACGGCTTAAATAACAAACTAACGTCGCTTACATCCCAGGCGACTCGAACATGAATACGAGTTTCCACGTTTCGCCTTCTTTTGCGTAAACTGCAGATTGCCATAGCGGGCCGTTCTTTCGGCCATCGCAGGTACCGTCGGCGGTTCCTTTGCTTGTAAGGACTTCTAACGTCGGCGAGATAGCCGATGCCATACCATCGCTAACCTTCACGGTCGTGATACCTTCGCATTTCATCGTCTCGGTCCAGCCTTTTATTGCGTCGGCTTTGGTCGCTACGTAGTTGCCCGCAGGGTCAACGAACGAGAAATTCGACGCCATATTGTCGCCGAACCACTTCGCGTCCTTAGCCTTAAATGCATCCCAACCCGCCTGATGAAGCTTCATAAGAGTGTCGGTGTTGCCCGGCGATTCCTTCTTTGTCTCACCATCTTTCTTCGGTTCTTCCTTCTTTGCCGCATTTTTTGCCGGAGGTGGCGGTGGAGACTTTGGATCGATGATCAGCGTTTCTGAGTGAAAAGCCCCCTTCCACTTGTCGCCGTCACGCACCCAGATGCTTGCGGCACGGGATGGGCTCGGAATTTTTTCGGTCTTTCCCTGCCACGTACACGAACCGTCAAATGTGCTCTTGTACACAAGCGCATATGCGTCATCATTTATCTTGATCATCTGAGCGTCATCTAGGCTGGAGGATTTGATGTCACATTTGACTCCGGCGATCATCTTCAACTCGCCCGCCTTGTCCATCCGCTGGCCCATGTTGAAGGAAACAAACTTGTCAGAAAGCATTCCCTCGAAGTAGGCTGTATCTCCCTTGGTCCAGGCTTCGTTGGCCTTTTTGTCCATTTCGAGCAAGGCTTCCTTGGTCGGCGCCGCCGCGACAGGCTTTGCGGTGTTGGCGTTCGCGGCGTTTGCATTTGTATTGGCAGGCTTGTTCTCCGCCGTTCCGCCACAAGCGGTAAACGAAATAGCAGCCACTGCCGCTATTAGAATCGATGTGATCTTTGTCATAAATGTCTCCCGGCCGCTATTAGCGGCGTCAAAATGCACCAATGCGCGGAGATTTTGTGGAAAAAACCTTCCGAGCGTTCCAAAAGTCGTACTTATTGAGACAAGTTTAAACACACACACAACATCTTGTCAACAAAATTAGTGCTTGAAATGACGAATTCCGGTAAACGCCATCGCGATGTTGTATTCGTTTGCGGCGGCGATCGACTCTTCGTCTTTGATCGAGCCGCCGGGCTGGATGATGGCGGTGACGCCGAATTTGGCGGCTTCATCGACATTGTCGCGGAATGGGAAGAAGGCGTCTGACGCGAGTGCCGAACCGGCTAGCGGCAGTTCGAAACGTTCGGCACGCATCGCTGCGATTCGAACTGAATCGACGCGGTTCATCTGTCCGGCTCCGACGCCGAGGGTTTGGTGTTCGTTGGCGAATACGATGGCGTTTGATTTGACGTGTTTGCAGGCGGTCCATGCGAGTTGCATCGCTCGGAGCTCGGCTTCAGTCGGTTTCCGTTCAGAGACAAAATGGAGATCGGCGGCATATAGTCTGTGCGTGTCGCTGTCCTGCAATAGAAAGCCGCCGGACATCTGTTTGTATTGGTAAAGGTGGTTTTGGGTTTCGGGTTTTGGGTTTTTGGAAAGTCTCAATACTCGAAGATTCTTTTTTGAACGGAAGATCTCTAGAGCATCTCCATCGAAATCTGGGGCAACAATAACCTCTGAAAATACATCGATAACGTTCGCTGCAACCGCGGCATCGACTTTGTGATTGAAGGCCACGATGCCGCCAAATGCTGAAACGGGATCCGTTGAGAGGGCACGTTTGTAGGCTTCTTCGTTATTCTGGCCTGTGCCGATTCCCGACGGATTTGTGTGTTTGATTATAGCGACTGCGAGTTCGTCGAAGTCCTGAACTAGGTCCCAGGCGGCCTCGGCATCGACGTAGTTGTTGAACGACATCTCTTTGCCGTGAAGCTGCTCGGCGTTGGCGATGCCGCCAGTTTCGTCCGTTGAGTAGAGAGCTGCTCGTTGGTGGGGATTTTCGCCGTACCGGAGGTCGGCGACCTTGGCTAGGTCGAGAGTGGTGTATTCAGGTAGGTCGGTTGTGTCCGAGGCGAAATCCCCGGTCAGTACCGTTCCCGGTACTGACAGTTCGTCATCTTCGAGTTCGATGAACGCGAGGTGGCCGAGCGGGTTTATTTCTTCTAGACGCTCGAGATCTTCGTTTGAGAGTTGCCTAGCTAGATACGACGAGATCGCGAGGTCATAGCTCGCTGTGCGGGTGTACGCGAGAGCGGCGAGGCGGGCACGGGTTTCGAGCGAGAGCGAGGCGTCGTTTTCGGTCATCTCTTTGATGATCTCGGTATATAAACGGGCATCGGTAACGACCGCGACATCACGCCAGTTTTTCGACGCCGAGCGGATCATCGCCGGGCCGCCGATGTCGATGTTTTCGACTGCGTCTTCGAGCGAGACACCGTCTTTGGCGACGGTTTCTTCAAACGGATAAAGATTGACGACGACGAGATCGATCGGGATGATACCGTGTTCGTTCATCGAAGCGATATGCTGGGCATTGTCGCGAAGGGCGAGGAAGGCTCCGTGCATTTTGGGGTGTAGCGTTTTTACGCGGCCGTCCATCATTTCGGGAAAGCCTGTTACCTCGGAAACATCGGTGACCGTCAGTCCTGCTTCACGCAACGATCTCGCGGTGCCGCCGGTCGAGATGATCTCAACGCCAAGGCCGCTCAGGGCCGTTGCAAACTCTGCCAAACCCGTCTTGTCAGAAACGCTGATCAGCGCACGCTTTATCTTTCTTAATTCAGACATAATTGAAAACGAAAAAGGCGGCCATTTTGACCGCCTTTTACATCAAACCTATTTTCACGTTCGTGCGGGAAACGACATCGCTCCCAATAAAAACCGTCAGAAAAATTATAAACTCCTTCACCAACTAAAAGAAGAACCGTCCGAGAAATAAAAGCCCCAGTACGAATATCATGGCGTAGATAATGACTTTGATAAGACTCATGAAATCCTCTATCCTAACTGCGAGCCGCAATGTTCAGTACGACGTAAATAGAGATTCTATTCCCGCCCCCCGAGCGATGTCAAAAAATCTACGCCCAATTCAGCTAATTCCAGCCGCGTTTGTGCTGATTTTACAATTCTTTACATTTGCGGCGGGGCAGGATATCGAGGCGACGATTCGTGTTGATCCAAATCTAGCGAATGTGGTGACCGTTCGTGGACGATTTGTCGCAAGCGCGACTGTCGGTTTGGAGTCTCACAAACTTGTTCTTCTTAACCAGTATGGTGACCTTCCATCGCTCGCCAAACGGTTCTCGAATATTCGGCTGTTCAGCGAAGAAGGTGAGATGGGCTGCATTTCCGATACGGCAGGCGAGTATCGTTGTACGAAACCCATCGTTGAATTCTGGTATCGAGCCGATCTTGTCCCAACGAACTATCCGGGATCTCGGGTGCATACGTCGTGGATGAAGGATAGCGCGGGAGTTTTGGTGGTTGACGACCTAATGCCGCAAGGACGAGGCAAGTCAGCACGTTTGAAAGTTGAGTTACCATCGGACTGGCCCGTCTATTTTAACGGTGCATCGACCGTCCGTGACGCGTATGAAATTCCGGACATCGAGAAAGTCGTTCTTGTGTTGGGGAAAGGCTGGCGTATCGCCGAAACGGCTACAAAGCAGGCTTCGATTACGATATTGCTTACGGGCAAATGGCAGTTTTCGGATCAAGACGCCGCCAACCTGACGGCGGAGATCTATGATGTTTACGACGCACTGTTCGGAGCGAGGCCAAATCGACCGGTTCAAATAGCGATCTCAGATATTTTAGACATTAACTTGCGAAACCCTTGGGAAGGGGGCACGCGCGGACGTTCAATCTTGCTTGCGTCATCGGATATGCCGTTTCGATCTCAATCGCTCCAGCGGCTGCACGAGCAGCTTCGCCATGAGATCTTTCACCTCTGGATACCGAACGGCGTGAAGCTGACTGGGAATTACGATTGGTTTTACGAAGGATTTGCTTTGTATCAGTCCTTGAAGATGGGCGTTGCGGTCAATCGGATTCGGTTTGATGATTATCTCGATACTCTTTCCAGGGCTTATGCGATCGATGCCCGACAATCTAACAGAACGTCGATGATCGAAGCTTCGCGGAATCGTTGGAACGGTTCGAATACCGATGTGTATGCTCGCGGAATGTTGGTCGCATTTCTCAGCGACCTAGCGATGCTTGAAGCGTCTAAAGGGAAACGATCGACGACCGATCTGCTTCGTGAGATCTATTCAAAGTACGGCGGTGAAGCAAGATCCGAGGATGGAAACGCAGCAATTCTCGCTATCATGAAACGCTACCCGGAACTGATACCGATCACAGAGCGTTATGTAACAGGGGCCGAGAAACTCGACTGGGGATCATTGATCAAATCTGCGGGTATCGACGCCTACGCAAAAGACGGCAGGTTGTCGGTTTCGGCCAAGCTGTCCGGGCGGCAAAAGGATTTATTGGACAAGCTGGGTTATAATAACTGGCGTAAATTGGCTAACGAGAAGCGATGAAACTCAAGTTTTTGGCACTTATATTGTTTACAGTCGCGTTGCTGTCTCAGACGGCGTGCAGCTTGATCGATGGCAGCGTTTTGGGGCCGACGGATACTGCGACGGTGATCGCGAAAACGGCCCAGATACGTACCTCTTATGCTGTCGTGGCGGCAGATCTTCTCGAAGTAAAACGCGGCGAACGGCTCGACGTTATTGACGAATTCGAATATGAAAAAGTGCGTTGGTACCGCGTTCGAGCCTATGATGAGGCTCTGACCGAGGGCTGGATCGAGGCTCAGAATGTCATTACCAGCGGCACATTAGCTAAATCTCGGGCGATCGCGGAGGAATTCAAGGAACAGGCTCCGCAAGCCGCAGGCGTGATCCGCTCGGGTACGAATCTGCGTTCATCGCCGGATCTGAATCCGGAGAATGTCCTATTCAAGCTCGCCAATGGCTCCACATTTGAGATCGTGGCGTGGAAATTTGTTCCAAAAGAAGAAACAGCGGAAGACGATAACAAAGCCCAGCCGAAGCCTGGCAAAAAATCCAAGAATGCTGAGATCGAGGCTGCCAAAGAAGCCGGGGAACCTGACAAGATAGACGAAAAGTACGATATTTGGTACCAGGTGCGGCTCGACCCATCGGTCTCGCCCGCACCGGCCGGATGGCTTTTTGGCCGACAGGTCGAACTGCAGGTTCCGAGCGATATCGTCTTTTTTCAGCAGAATAACCGTAAATTTACCACCTGGGCACGGCTCGATGCCGATTCGGCCAACAAAGTCGGTGCCGGTGACAAATCGCTCGCTCCCGGCAGTTGGGTGATCCTTGCCCGCAATAACCTTTCTAAACCGATCGACGGTGTCGAGCCTGATTTTGATTACATCATGGTGCTTGCTTTTGACAAGTACGATCAGAGCTACTACACGGTCTGGAAATCTAGCCCCAATACCGAAGTATGGGGTCGCCTGCCGCTGCGAGTGGATGGCAAGGGTGACAATAAGACGTTTACGGTCACGCTTCGGAATCCCTCGGGACAGATGGACGAGAAGCGATTCGTCGTGTTTAGAGACAAGAACCGAATGAAGGTAACGCCCCCCGAGGACATCGCTCAGTACGAGACGAAATCAAAATAATGACTGACAGCGAAAACCCATTCGGCGCCGAACCGGTCGACATCGAGATCACCGATTCACTTGACCTACATTCTTTCTCGCCCAAAGACATCCGCTCCGTCGTCGAAGCCTATCTGCCCGAGGCCCACGCGAAGGGATTTAAGCTAGTCCGTATAATCCACGGCAAAGGCGTCGGGGTTCAACGCGAGATCGTTCGGAAGGTGCTGGAAGAGACGGTTTTCGTTAAGAAATTTAAGACCGCTCCGGAGTTTTCAGGAAGTTGGGGAGCGACGATCGTTGAATTTGATTAGCGTTCCTCGATGATATCGGCCCAGATCTCGACTTCCTTGTAACCGAGCGTTTTTAGCAATTCTGCTTGTTCTGCGATCCGTAGTTCCGCCGACCGTAGGCGTGAATTGAGGTCCGCATATCGATTTTCGAGGTCTTTGAGATATGTGCGGCGTTCGCGATAGATGCGGTCGATCCAGAAGAGATAAGTGAACTGCAGTCCGACGATGCCGACGAGCACGAGTGAGAGGCCGATGAGGGCGTACATAAGCATAAAACAAAACTCTCGCCTAAAGTAAAGTTATTCTCTGCCCATATTTTGACGTTGGCCATAGGAAAAGTAAAATCTAGGCAATGGCAACACCAACACTAAAATTAATGTATACGCTCCTGTGCGATGATGTTCGTATCGAGATGGGCAACAAGATCTCTTTGATGGGCATTTTTCAGAACATCATGGTCGAGAAACTGCCCGTGAGCCTGATCAAATTCGCCGTCATCAACCACTGGCAAGGTGCCGGTGAGCACGAGACCGAGATCCGCATCCTGTCGCCGGACAAAACCTCACTGGTCGTCAGCTCGCAGCCAACCAAGATCGAACTTGCCGAAGGCGGATTTACAGACAACGTCAGCTTCTTTGTAAATGTGGTTTTCCCTTCGAACGGAACCTATTGGATCCAGACGATCGCGAACACAGTAATGATCGACGAATTCCCGCTGATCGTCACCGATCAGGCCGGAGCCAACGCGCTCCAGCCTGCGGAAGAGATCACTGAAACAATAAACTAAGAGCGTTTGGATCATTTTCGGTCGATCCAACGCATCGCTGCCGGTTCGCCCCATGCGTCCGAAACGCTCCTTCCTACCACGGAATCGACGAATGATATCGTTCCTTCATTGCCGCCATCAACTAGAACGTCGAAGGTGACAACCAGGAATCTCGTCGAGCCTTTCGACATCGTCAACGCTGTCGCCGAGTCAACTAAAATGCCGATGCGACCGCTCTCGTTGAGATTTAATGTAAGCACCGCGTCTTCGGCGATGCCATCGCCGAGCGAGACTCGCGGATTGCCAAGCCTTGACGCGTTGTACTCAAGAGTAAACCCAATAGCCGCTTCATCTCCGACCGCAGTCATTTCGATCGGTACACTCAACGTTGTTTGATCCAACTCCGCCTTTCCGATCCGCATTTCGCGGCCGAAGAAGTAGGCATAAACCTCATCGAGCATTGAGAATGGTGGCGGAGCGGGAATGGGCACTGTCGGCCCGCCCGCGGGCGTAAGCGGGTCGAGAACCGTTGCATATCTCCGTGCCTGAACGACATCTCCCGTACCGAGGATCCCATCCCCAAAAGTCGATCGCGGAGCGGCATCGGCCCGTTGAAATTCGTTAGTCGCAGGATTTACCTGATCCAGATTGGCGACAAATCGACGCATCTGCACGACGTCGCCCGTGAGCACAACTCCGTCACCATCTGTTCTCGGCGAAACGTCATTCTCGAAACCCGCTCCGCCCGGCGTAGGTGTTGCCGTAGGTGTACCAGTCGGTGTGTTGGTCGGCGTTGCCGTGGGCGTCACCGTCGGTGTGCTAGTCGGCGTTGCACTCGGTGTCGCAGTTGGCGTTGCCGTGGGGGTGTTGGTAGGAGTCGCCGTCGGAGTATTCGTCGGTGTCGGTGTGGCACCGCCGCATGAGCCGCCGGTGTTGAATACTAGCGAGAAACGCCGCATCGAGCCGGTGTCGATGTTGGCATTGTCGCTGACATTCAGCGTCCAGTTGCCGTTGGCGTTCTCACCGTCGAGGAGCGAAAGCTGGCCGGTCGTCTCGGGTGAGAAGTTACCGGATTGCGGTGTGCCGTTGAGATTGGTCAATGTTGATATATTCGGAAAACCGCCTTCGTCGTCGAGTGTCGAGGCACAAATGTTATCGCGCTGGCCTCCTCGGCGCACCTGGAAACTCACAGTTGGCGAACCATCCGGCGGCGTCAATCTAAATATCAGATCGCCGATAAACGTGTGGTCGATTGCCGCATTAGTATTCCCAACCGTCGCATCGCACGCTCCGCCGGTGTTGAAATTAAAGTTTAGATCACTCACCGTACCTACATTGCTGACCGGCAGACTGATATTGACGCCGGCGGGGACATTGTCCGGAATAGTGATGGCCGGGCCGGTGTAGCTCGTCGTACAAGCCGCGACCGGCGTTGCTGTTGGCGTAGCTGTCGGCGTGTTTGTGGGCGTCGCGGTCGGTGTACTTGTTGGTGTTGCCGTCGGCGTATTTGTGGGGGTCGCTGTTGGTGACGGTGTTGGATTCGGCTGGCAATTACCAGTGAAGACGGAGACATCATTGCTAAAATCATTCGCAGCGGCAATGTCCTGTCTACCGTCGGCATTAAAGTCGCCAACGGCCAAACCGGTCGGACGATCACCTGCTATCAGATTAACCGCCGCATTAAATCCCGTGTTGCCGGGGTTTCTCAGAAGTACCGAAACATTGGGAGGCCCAAGATTCCCCGATGCGATATCCTGTCTGCCGTCCCGGTTAAAGTCACCGACGGCCAGTGGGACCGGCGACGCTCCCACCGTAGAATTGACAGCAGTGTCGAAACCTGTGTTGGCCGCATTTCTTTGCAATACGGACACACTGCTCCCGGCGTTGTTTGCTACCGCAATGTCTTGTCTACCGTCTCCGTTAAAATCTCCGATGTCTACCAACCGCGCGCCGGCACCCGCGATCAGAGCAATAGGGGCATCAAACCCAGTGTTCATCACATTGCGGAGCAATACAGAGACAGTATTACTGCTGCTGCTGACGTAGTGGGTGACTGCGATGTCCGCCCTGCCGTCTCCGTTGAGGTCGCCTAATGCTACTTCACCGGTACCAGTAGCACCAGTCTCCACGTTCACATTGGAGTCAAACCCAGTATTAGCGGTGTTTCTCAGCAAGACCGATACACTTGTTCCATTTTCGTGGCCTACGACGATATCTGCTCTGCCGTCTCCGTTAATATCTCCGACGGCTACCGAGGACGGCCTTACCGGAACAGCGATACCAACGGGAGCGTCAAATCCAGTATTGCCGGTGTTTCTTAGCAAGGCCGAGACACTACCAGGACCAGCAAAAACATTATTTGTCACCACGATGTCCGCCCTGCCGTCCCCATTGATATCGCCAACGGCCACTGAGTCCCCATCAGGGCCCGCTGCGAAATTAATCGCCGTATCAAATCCGGTGTTCGTGGCGTTTCGCTGTAGGACGGATACATCCGCGCTACTGCCATTGGCCGTAATGATATCTTGTCTGCCATCACCGTTGACATCTCCGACTGCTACCGAGAAAGGTCGCAACCCGACAGAAAAACTTGTGGCAGTAGTAAAACTCGAGGTCTCGGAGACAGAACACGCCGCGGGCGTCGAGACGGTCAGGTTAAACGTAGCAGTAGCGCTGCTCTCCGGCCCGAATCCACGAACCGTTACCAGATAGACTCCGGCCGGATGCGCGTTGGTCACGCGCACTAGGCCGGTTGTCGGATTGACTGCTAGCTCGCCCTTGAAACTGGCCGTCGTCGAAGCCGTCGCACTCGTTATATTGGTGGGAGCCGCACTCGGCGTAACTGACGTGTTCAAGCTAAGCGATATCGTCGCATTCCCGTATGTCCCAAGTGTTGGGGGCGGGAACTGGGGAGCGGTTTGAGCCTCATATGCACCAATATCGGCACCATCTCCACCTGTGGCGTTAGGAATGCCCCCGAGATCGATCGGGCGCGCCAGGCCGCGTTGGTCAATTGTTGCACCCGAACGGTTGCCTTTATCAAGGGCTGGACTGCCCGCAAGTAAGGCATGTGTCGGCGTTTGTCCGCCATTATTTGCAAGGACACCGAGCACCGGCTGGCCCGTTATGTCAGTTGCAAGCGGCGTGAAGACGCCATCGTAGTTATCGCTCAGGTTGAATCCAAGCGTCTGGAACGTCGCCGTGGAGCCCCCTGCAGCCTGGTTTCCCAAATTATTCCCACTATTGAGTGCTACGATCGAGTTGCGGAGCGTGGTGGTGGAGTTGGCTCCTGCGACGCTTGTAGCAGTAAAAATGCCCCCGCCATTCAAAATCGATGAATTATTTATAATCGTACTGTTCGTAACTTCCAGACGACTGTTGCCGCCTCCGCTGAGATTGAGGATGCCTCCGCCCCCACTGCCCGCGTTATTACCACTGATCGTGCTGTTAATAATACGTAGAGTGTTCCCGCCGTCGCCGTAATAGTTGATCCCGCCACTGTTCCCGGTCACCATGTTATTGCTAAAAGTACAGCCTGCGAAAACTCCGTCGGCAAATACCAATGAAACCGCGCCGCCGTCAGCCCCCGAGTTACCGGTGACGTGAACATTGTTCAGCGCCAGCTTGCTTTGGCTGTAAATGCCGCCGCCAAAGTCGCCGATCGCCCGGCCGCCTGTGATGGTCATCCCGCTGATAGCCACGCCGTTTACTACTCCGCTTACGATGTTGAAGATGCGAAAGTCTGCGGCTCCCACGTTGCGCCGTACGGTCAACAGATTCGCACCCGGCCCCCGGATCGTTATGCTCGTTGCGACGTTTGGTAGTGGGGTTTGCAGACCAATGGTTTGGGGCGTGTTGAAGAGCGCCGAAAAACCGATCACTGCCCCATTACCCGCCGAAGTCATCGCCGCCCGAAGGCTGCCGGCACCGGTGTCGTTAGCATTGGTAACAGTGAGCGTTACCGGAGTGTTGATCGCCAGCGAATACGACCACGGAAGAGCCGAATCATCTGCTGTATTCGATGGAACAGCCGTGAACGATGTGACCACCACGGTATACGAACCCACCGCTAAATTACTTGTGATGCGGGAACGGCGATTTGTCGCACTGCTGATATCGTCATTGAATGCCGAACAGTTGGTCAGTTGCGAAGCCGGATTGAATGCTCCGGCATAAAGGATCAGAAACGTGTCCGGCCCTGTGCCCGCAGTTCCGTTTGGCGAAATAGACCCGCCATCCGCTTCCTCAAAACTGATGGTCACATTCCCGGCCACCCCAACCGTAAACGGGATCGCATCATAACGGGTCGTTCGACCGGATAAAGAGGCGCAAGTAGCCGGACGATCAAAAGCCGGGTCGGTATTGGTCAGTGTGCCGATGGAATTAAGATCTGATCCGTCATCGTCCGGCCTCTCACCGCTGCTCGCCGAAACGAAGGTTGCTCTCTCGGGCTCAGTAAAAAGCACATCCTGTGCAGCAGTACGGCCCGAGCTCCAAAATGACAGTCCAGCCGCCACGCCCAGTACGAGAACGATGCCCACCAGCATTCGCACATTCACCTTGCTCGATCCCGCCGTCCGCTTTACCCGTTTCTCGCTTGCCATTTTGTCTTTTCTCCCTTGAATACCAGTTGTCAGCTTCAAATGAATTGCCACTAGCTTCAGCTAGTGGATATAAAGTTATACAAAAACATCGGCTTTAGCCGAAACGGGCTGAAGCGGACGAAATTACTCGGTTCAATCAATTCGGCTAAAGCCTTTCCACAAACCATCTATGACCACTAGCTAAAGCTAGTGGCAATTCGAAACCAAGAAATGACCTTCACCGTCCTTTTTTCGGGACGCTAAATCTACTACTGAGGGGCTTGAACTGCGATATTAACACGATTGTTGACTGAGACAAGCCAATATTCATGCTTTTGCTTAGCGGAATTAACGGTGAATCTCCTGCTTCTTCCCGAATAAAATTCACCACATAGGAGCAAGAACACAGAGCGGATCAAATATATTTGTCCCGCCTCTGTGTCCTCTGTGGTGAATCTCCTACTTCTTCCCGACGACCTTCATTTCATCGACGACCCATTTGGCTCCGCCGAATTTTTCGGTGACGAAGAGCACGTAACGCATGTCGACCGAGATCGTGCGATTCTTCTCGGTGTCGAAGTAGAAATCGTTGCCGAGGCCTTCGTAGTTGCCGTCGAAGCAGATGCCGACCTGTTCGCCGTTACCGTTAAGGATCGGCGAACCGCTGTTGCCGCCGATGATGTCGGTGGTCGAGAGAAAATTGACGACGATACTATCGCTCGAGCTATAACGGCCAAAGTTCTTCGAATTCTGCAGATCGATCAAACCCTGCGGAACGTCGAACGGCTTTTCGCCCGTATTCTTCTCGATCATTCCTTTGATAGTCGTAAAGGGCGTACGGAATTCCGCCTCGCGTGACTGATAGCCCTTTATATAACCGAACGAGAATCTGAGCGACGAATTGGCGTCCGGATAGACGACCGACATGCCTTTCATCTCGGTCAGGGCCTGCATGTAAAGCACGCGGAGACGGTCGATGCCGGCCGCGAACTTGGTGCTGCGGGCGGTCAATGCAGCGCGTTCTGCGACCACACCGCGAGCGAAAGTTAGAATGTCCTCGCGTTCCTTGTTGTATTCCATCGTTCGCGGGCCATATAGACCGGCGACTCTCGCCGGTGCCGCGTATTCGCCGTTGGCGATCGTATCAGCAAATTTAGCCTCAGCGTCGCGACGAGCCTGCCCTGTCAGCGAACCGAGGAGATCTTCGGCAGGCTTGAACTTTTGTCCTGCTGGCAGATCGTCAAACGATTTGAGGAAGAATTTGAGCAGGTTTAATTCGTGCGCGCTTTCGCGGCCCTCGTAACCTTTTTCGATCTCTTTGAGCTTGGCTGCACGCTCGGCGTCGGTCAAAGGCTTGCTGCCGGGGCCGGTCGCGGCCATCGCGGCCAATATCTGCGGGAAAACTACCATCGAATTTGGATCAGGGAAACGGCGGATCATCGCGTCGCGATTCTGCGCGGCGTTGGCCTCCTCAGAACTGGCTTTAAGTTCGGCGAGCATGTTGCCGTACTTCTTTTGCCGGTCAGGCTTGGCCGCGATCCAGGTCGCCATGCGAACTTCGTCGGCACGTCTCTGCTCGACTGCCTGCACACGCTTTAGCTGCAAATGCCCGCCGCCAAACGCCTTTCGTGAATTGTCAAAGCTTGCAATGTCCGACTGAAACGCAATGCGCTTTTCTTCGTCCGTTGCTCCGATCTGCCGCAGCGAATCGCTTAAAGCCGTCAGATATTTTTCTAGGAACGGGAAGTTTGCCTCGCGAGCGTAATTTACCGACCAACTTTCGCGATACCGCGTCGTCCCGCCGGGATAGCCGAGAACAAACACAAAATCATTTTCCGCAAGCCCCGCGACGCTTGCCGTGAGAAACTTCTTCGGCTTGTAAGGAACGTTATTCGCCGAGTAGGCCGCCGAAGAACCGTCCGGCGCCGTGTACGCCCTTAGAAAGGTGAAATCGCCGGTGTGACGCGTCCATTCGAAATTGTCCGGGTCGCCGCCGAAAACGCCGATATTACGCGGCGGAGCATAGACTACACGGATGTCCTTGATCTCCTGCGTCTCGTACAGATAGTAGAAGAAACCGCTGTTCAGCATCTGGATGCGAACAATCGCTCCCTTGCGTGCTTTCGCCTGTTCGGCGGCTTGCAGAGCGTCAGTGTTCGCCTTGACCTTGGCTGCCAAAGCGGCACCGGCGAGGCCGTCGGTTCCTGCCTTTATCTTCGTTGTTACGTCTTCGACACGGTTGGTGAGGAAGATCGAATAGTCTTTCGCCGAGATCTCACCGGACTTGCCATCGGTTTTAAACCCAGTTTCAACGAGATCTTTATCGGGCGTCGATGCCTGAACAAGTGCGTCGAAACCGCAGTGGTGATTGGTCAATATCAACCCTTCGGGCGACACAAACTCAGCCGTACAGCCGATGCTCAAACGAATAACTGCATCCGTCAGGCCTCCGCCAGCCGGGTTGTAAACATCCGTTGGCTTTATTTTCAGGCCTTTTTTGCCCAGCGGCAGCGAAGCGATCTGCCCCGGTGCGTACATGCCCTCATCAAAAGCAAGGGTGAAAGAAGCGGTCGAAAACAGCATCGCGACCATCATCGCGAGCGACACACAACGGTTTTTTCTTGAAATCATATTCATAAAGATAGTGGTTTCCTCAATAGTCTTACGGACGGAATTGAGTAATTATAGCCGAAAGCTTGTGGAAAACAGAGCTTGCAAGCGAAAAGATCACACTCGCGGATCCCGGCTTGATTTGGATGCACGAAAGTGAGACCACGGCACCGTCTGTTGTACAATATTCGCGATGAAGGTACTTGACGTTGGGTGCGGTGTGAATAAGACCGCAGGTGCGGTGGGGCTGGATAATAATCCGAGCACCGGAGCGGATGTTATTCATGATCTGGGCGAATTGCCGTATCCTTTCGCCGATGACGAGTTTGATCTGGTCGTGTCCAATCACGTTGTCGAGCATGTGCCGGATGTGATGGCCTTTATCAGCGAACTGCACCGCGTGACGCGGCACGGAGGCCGTATTAAGCTGCTCACGCCGCACTACACCAACCCCGACTGGGCAAACGACCCGACGCACCGTAATCACATCAATTCGTACACTTTCAACACCTTTCTCGCGGGCCGACAGGTCTTCGATTTCTACACC
>JANNWQ010000168.1:0-1926 GCA_031408595.1 Acidobacteriota bacterium
CTAAAAGGGAATCCCAAAGATGATGTAGCACATTTTTACCTTGGCCGGACATACAGCAAACTACTCAAGGACGAAGAGGCTGAGAAGCAGTTTGAAGAAGCTGTAGAACTGAAACCCGAGGACACTGAATATCAAACCGAACTCGGGGCGGTTCTGATCAAGCTGGCCAAATATCGAGAGGCTATACCGTCGCTTAAAAAAGCCATCGAACTCGACGCTTCTAACGACCGTGCCATCGCCTTGCTTGAGGACGCCGAGGCCGGGCGGCAGCGCGTCGATTATGTTTCGAAAGACGCCAATGCCAATAAGGCTGCGTCGAACAAAGCCGCAAATTCTAACTCTAATTCGAACGCGTCGAGCTCAAATTCGAACTCGTCATCGCCGCCTGTCAATACCAAGCTACCTCCACCTCCAAAGCCCGTGACGACGCCGACGAAGCCAGTGACTCCAACGGGTGCCCCGAAAGAAGTGCCGCGAAATCGTTTGGCAAACCCGCCGGTCAAGCGTCCGAAATAGGGGCTAAATAGATACACGTGTTTCGTATGTATACACTTACTAACGGAAGTGTGTCAACTTGACATTTTCCACCATTCCGTTCGAATCTAAATCAAGGAATATGCAGATCGATCCGGAATCAGCCAAACTCTCGCTCGAACGCAAAGCGGCGATGCACGATGCCCGCGAGGGCATCCTTGACCGTCTTGCGACCGACCTGCCGACCAATATCGATCTCGAACGCTTTCTCAACGTCATCGTCTCCGAGATCGGGCGGATGCTTCAGGCCGACCGTTGCGATCTGCTTCAGCTCGGCGGCGGCAAAGACCTTGTTATTAGTCACGAGTGGCGTAGGGACAAAACTGTACCGAAGAGTCAGGGAACAAAGTTTCCCTTCGACGCGTCAAAGCTCGCCGAACAGCTTGATTTCACCAAACCGCTGCGGATCAATGACATTTCGAAGATAAAGGACACGACGCTCAAATTCTTTGCGAAGGCTCTCGACACGAGATCGCTCTTGGTAATTCCGATTAGGGTAGGCGATGAGGTACTCGGGCTACTCGGTCTGCACGATACAAAAAAACCGCGCGTCTGGCTCGATGAAGAGGTCGCCTTTCTCGAATCGATCGCCCGCCACCTCGCCATCGGTTACCGCTACACGAGCCTATACGTGTCGCAGGAACAGGAATCGCGGCGTATCAATGCTCTTCTTGAAATCGCTAACACGCTCAATTCGCATTCCGATTTTAACGAAGTTTCCGAGGGCGTGATCGAGCGGGCGATCAATCTCGTCGGTGCAGATTACGGAGCGCTTGGTGTACTCGACAAGGGCGAAAAGCGTATTTCGCTCGTTACGTTCAAATCAGCCGAGGGCATCAAACTCGGTAAAATGCTGCGGATGTTTGAGCAGCATAACAAGGCTGTCGATCTCGACACATTCCCGACGCTTGGCGAGCTGCTACGCGAGGGAAAGACGCTGAAACTAGCCGATTCGGAATTGCCGTTTGCTATACGACTGTTTTTTAATACTCAACTGCGCGGTAAGGCTGCGTTGGTCACGCCGGTGAATGTTGCTGGCCGTGCATTCGGCTTACTTGGGTTTGTGTGGAGCAAGCAGAGCAAATTCGAAGATCACGACATCGCCCTAATCGAGGGAATCGCTGATCAGATCGGCACGGCTCTCGAACGCGATCAGCTCTCGACCGAAGTGATGCGGCTCCGCAGCGAACTGCACCAACGTCAAAGTGAGATCGTCGGTCAGGCGCCGGCCATTCGCCGTGCGATCGAGCTAGGGCTCAACGTCGCCAACACCAGCACGACCGTTCTTGTGACCGGTGAATCGGGAACCGGAAAGGAGCTGATCGCAAATCTGATCCATTACAACTCAGGCCGTGAAACTAAACCCTTCGTAAAGATAAACTGCGGTGCGAT
>JANNWQ010000169.1:0-24458 GCA_031408595.1 Acidobacteriota bacterium
GTGCTGAGCGATCGAGGCTGAGCAACAGGCTGGAAAGCCTGTTGTACCTTTTAGGCGGAGAACGAGGTGCCGCAGCCGCAGCCGCCGGTGGCATTTGGGTTCTCGAAAGTGAAGCCCGAGCCCATCATATTCGTCGTGTGATCGATTGTAATACCATTGAGGTATTGTGCCGAGAACATATCGACAAAGAGCCTGATGCCTTGCTTGTCCATGACGAAATCACCCGGCTTATTCTCTTCCTCAATGTTGAGGCTGTACTGAAAGCCCGAGCATCCACCCGGCACGACACGCACGCGAAGCCCAGCCGTTTCCGGTAGATCGTCTTCGCTGGCGAGAAACTTCTTGATCTCAACAACCGCCGGATCGGTTACAACTAATTCGACGCTTGGTGCTGCAACTGCTGACATAATAAGTGAGTCTCCTTTAAGAAAATGAGGACTCGCACAAACGAATCCTTACATTAAATTCAATATTACCGAAACTGCCTTCAAATTACAAGCTTTCCGCGTCCGTCATTGCCGCTTACATCGGGCAAGTGCCCATTCCCAGGTGATCGTTGATCCATCGACGCCCTGAACCTCTTTTGTGCCCATCAGCAGATCGCCCGCCGTATTTAGAAAACGGTCACCATAACGTCCCTCCGGCAATTGATCCGAAACGGATTGGGGCGAATCGATATAATTGCTCTCTTCCTCGGCATACTCGAGGGGACAGTTGGTGTCGAGGATCTCAAAGAAATTGTGTGTGCGTCCGGCGACAGGATCCGAGTCGAAGTCAAATGCCAGCGAGTAATCACGATCACCTCCGCTAAATCGGAGATAGAATCGCTTTTGGAACGAGCCTAGGAAATTAGTCTCGCTGCCGCTGCGAAACTTGGTCGTGTACTTTCCTTCCTCAGGACCGCAACAAGGGTCGCCGTCGCGAGTGCCTTCGAAAATATCAGAGTAGCGGCCCCGAACCCTGAAATCGGCCGGACGTGGATCTTTTTTAGCGATGATATCCTCGGGCGTTCGCGGATTGAGAACGATCTGAGCGGCCACATCTTTCTCTATTCGCCTTATGCCGTCGCCGGTCGAGTTTCCGTTCGATGTTCTGCTGGACTTTACGACAATGGTCTTATTCAGTTTCTTGGTGTAGTGGACGTACCCGCCCCAGTCCTCGGAGCACGGCTGCCAATCTCGTACCGGTACCGAGACCTTGTATGTCTTGAGTGGCATCTTCGCGAGAATATCCGGAATGACCTCGAAGATCGCCTTGAGCCCGAAATCGCCTTCGAATCCGAACCAGAAGATCTTCGGGATGTCTTCGCTCGCATCCATGTTTTCAGTTGCGACGCTCACAGTAAGATCCGCTTTTTTTGCCTGCGGCACGACCGGTTCCTGCTTCAGATTTTTGGCCTGAGGTTTACCGGTGAGCTTTATCTTATTCTCGCCAAGGCCATCCGTTACCTGTCGGCTAATATCCCGCTTCACGGCATCGACGGCGTCGATCATCACCGGATAGCCGGAGTAGCGTGAATATCCTCTGCCCTCGAGCACAGGTTGCCACTTGACCGGCACTTCCTTCATCGGACCGTCCTTCGGGGCCTCGACCTCCAGGCCGGTCGCGGTTTTCACCGCTTTGCCGACACAATTGATCGTATCCGAGTGTTTGAACTCGATCCGGAACTTCGCCGTCACTATGCGTTGTTCGCCAGAGTTTCGGTTGTGT
The DNA here is from genome assembly GCA_031408595.1 of Acidobacteriota bacterium. Lineage (GTDB taxonomy): Bacteria > Acidobacteriota > Blastocatellia > Pyrinomonadales > Pyrinomonadaceae > OLB17. Next base: position 1,711 of record JANNWQ010000169.1, read on the forward strand.
TTTGTGCGTATGAGCGGTACCGGATCTTCGACCGTAATGTCAGCCCGTATGCTCATATTGGCCAAGACGACCTTCACGTAGGACATTACCAGGTTCGATCCCTCGATACCTTTGGCAAGGTTCCCAAATTTCGTCTTTATGAATTCCTTTGGCCCGGTGAATATTGAAGGGATCGAATCCTTGTCGAAAACCTTTCCGGCCACCTTCTTGATCTTACCCTCGACGCCGGCCACCTTTGTGATGTCCGCGACGTCATCACACGGAGCAGGCACAGAGAAATTCCATGAGGCAGGTAGGAACCGGACTCTTGCATCTCCCTCAAAGATCCGTGGATAAGGAACCATCGAGGCATTCTGCTCCGTGAATCTTTCGTAGGCGTCCAACAGATCTCCGAGGAACACACGTTCGATCAAAGATGCCTGGATCAGGTTTATCCTGGCCTGGGTTGGGTTCGCGGTCGATAGATCGGATGTGCCCTTGCCAAGCTCGAAAATAAGGTTTGCGATGAACTGAGTCTGAAGATCTTTAGAAGTCCGAGCGTTGCGAAGATCGCTGAGTAGTAGTTTTGGGAAATTCGATTTGATCAGGTCGGGGTCCTTGTTGGTGATCAGGTTCCCGAGCTTCTCTATCGTGATCACCGCTCCAAACCCGGAAGCCCGCAGCATTCCGGCAACCTCAAAATCGTAAAAAGCTGCTCCGATCGACGTACTGGTCGGGCGAAAAAGGATTTTTTGATTGCTGTCAATGATATGGAAACCAGCCTTTTGCAAGGCACCCATCAGCGTGGCTAGCGAATCCTCATCGTACTTGAGGATCTTCGGGGCGATCGATCTCGCCAAAGCGGCTGATGGCTGAAGGCCAAGAATCGCCGGAGCCGGCAAGCCTTTTTCCGGAAAATTGGCCAGCGGGTCATCGTCCGGAACAATCTCAACTTTCACCGCGGGTGGAGCTGCCGGTGCTCCGGGACGTCGCGGCTGGGCCGTCACCGGCATAACGGAGAGATACACGAATACCAGACAACACAAAACTCGCAGGTATCTCATATAGTTATTTGATCTTGCTCAAAAGTCCGCTAATGACCTGATCGATCGCGGCTCTTACAGCGTCATTGCTATTGCCCTTTACGTCAGCGGTTGCCGGCGAACTTGCCACAACTGTCTTACCGTCTTTACCGTAAATGGTAACGACGATATCAGCTTGTGAACTGCCGATCTTTGCTGAGTCGTCGCTGCCGGTGACCTTGCCAAAGAGGCCGCCGATCTTGCTTGCACTGGATTCCTTTAGCTTTTTGATCTCGACGCCGATGACGTTCTCAAACGTGCCGCCCGCAAGTTCGGACTGCGAATTTATCGCAAATCCACTCATTCCGGCCCCAGTCACCTTGCTCGAGATGTAGCTGCGAAGTTGGCCTTGATCAAGTTTTGACGAGCTGCCGGAGAAGAAGTCGATCGCAATGGTCTTTACCTTTCCTTTAATTTTGGTGCCATCGTTGTACACGGTCTTTGCAGATGTATCAATGGGGCCGCGTTTGTTGTTCAACTCATCTTGAGAATCGACTTCAGCGAAATCCTTCGGGACGTCAAACAGTGCCGGATCCAGCGTTGCTTTTGAAACGTCGAGCGTTTCGATCTCGAACGAACCACTGAGCTTGTTGCCCTCATACATCTTCATCGTGCCTGTCAGCATTATGCCGGGGTTCGCTGCCCTCTTAATTATCATTCGCGGATGGCATCCGCCTGACCCGGAAGGCGGCCGCTGGACCGGACACGATTCACTTTCGAGAGAGAGAGATACGAACCAGCCTTCCTGTTCCATTTTGACCGTCGAAGCTCCGTCACAGGAATCTGCAGAAGTCTCTATGACCTGGGTCAGCTTGAGCCAACGGGCATTTAGCCCGAACATCTGCTGGCGTTTGCCGGAATCTACAAATGAAGAATCGGTGGTCACGGTGCCTTTGATGACCACCTTCTGATTCGGCCGGGCCGCGAGCTTTGCCGGCGGCAGCGTGGACCAATCGTAGTAATCGATAAAATAGGACTTGTTCTTCTCGTTTATAAAAACGTCCTGCTTTAAGTCGCATTGGGAAACGTGGATCGGGAGCGTGGGCATGCCCTTACCCATCCCCTCCATCATCGCGATCATCTCCTGAGTCATCTCCGGCATGTCCATCTTTGTCTCTCTGCGTTGCCGGACGCCTTTTTGATAAATGGTAGTTGTCTGCCCTCCTTCGCCGCCAATGCTGGTTCGCTGCGAGATCTTATAATCGGCCAACACGGGCATCGCCGTGATGGCAAACAGGGCCACTAGTGCAATCAGTCTATTAGTCATTATTAACCCCCTGAGTTTTAAAACAAGGATCAAAGAAATATTGCTATTGAAAGCAATTATACCTGATACGACGAAAAGCGGGCTACAAAAAAAGTAGCCCGCGATAACTTCTCTCTCCTCGGCCTTTCGGCGTCATTTTATTGGAGTAGTAACGATCGGCGGACGATACTGTTCTTTCTCCTTGTCGCGTTGGAGAAACGGAATACCTTTCTGCATCCATTCCGGAGCAGGAGCACCCTTGAGTTTGTGATCAAAGAACTCCTTCATTCGACGCGAGTAATCTTCCTGATTCTGCCGTTTTCGCAGTCCGTGCGGCTCGCCGTTGTAGTTGAAGAAATACGCCTCTTTGCCGAGCCGACGCAAAGAAAGGTAGAACTCGATACCTTGGTACCATGGCACAGCATCGTCGCCGTCGTTGTGGATCATAAGCACGGGAGTCTGAACCTTTTCGATATAGAACAGTGGGGAATTCTCGATGAAGAGTTTGGTCGAGTTCCACGGCGTACCGCCGATGCGGCTTTGAGTTCGCTCGTATTGGAACTGTCGCGGAATTCCCGGGCCCCAGCGAATACCGTTGTACGCACTGAACATATTCGCGACCAAGGCTCCCGGAGCCGCGGCCTTGAATTTGTTGGTCTGCGTGATCATGTACGCGATCTGATAGCCGCCCCAACTATGCCCTTGGATGCCGATCGCTTTCTCATCGACAAATCCCATTTTCGAGATCTTCTCGACGCCGGGCATGATGCAATTCATCGCACTCTTGCCGGGATAGCCGATCTTGTAAACGATGTCGGGCAGGAAAATGACGTAGTCGTTGCTGGCGTAATAGCTCGGGTTGACGTTCTGTCCCGGGCCGGGATTTCGAAAATCATGTACCGTATCCGAAAGTTTCTCGTAGAGATAGACGATCATCGGATATTTCTTCTTTGGATCGAAATCAGCGGGCTTGATCAATACGCCTTGCAGCGGGACGCCGTCCTCGCTCTTGTAACTTATTAATTCTGACGTGCCCCAACGGAATGGAGCGGTTTGAGCCTGACCGTTACTCAAACGTACTGGCGATGCAAAATCTGCCCCGGTCGTCCAAATATCGGGAAACTCATCAAAACGCGACGCAGTGAAAACATAACGCTCGCTGTCTCTGGCTTTGATAGGCGTTCCGTAATTCTTGGAGCCGATCATCAGCTTCTCAGGGCTGCCGTCTAATTTGACGCGGTAAAAACCTGAATCGCGCGTTTCTTCACTCTCGGCCCTGAGCAGCATCGTCTGGCCCGGCTCGATAAAACGCTCGTCCGGATTTGTGCGGACATATCGCATCTCGGTTTTGCTTTGCCGTCCGAGCCCGCCGGTCAGCAATTTGCCGCCGCTGCCGTCGGCTGCGACCTGCCAGATGTCGTAGCGATCATTAATGAGGATCTCTTTGTCGTCCTTCGTCCACGCGGCCGTGCCGTACGAAGGTGCGGCACTCGGGCTGTCGTGGTCTTCGCGGACGAATTTTCCTTTGAGTTTTGCCGTGAGGTTTGTGACCTTGCCGTCCGGTATCGTGACCGAATTCCAGTCCTTGCCGTCAAAATAGACCGCGTAACGGCCATTCGGCGACCAGCTTAGGCCCCATTGTGTTCCCTTGTTCAATAAGCGACGCGAACCGTCGGCCGTGTTGATCAGGTACCAGTCGCTAAAGCCCGGATCGTAGTTGGCTCGAATCCGGTATTCGCGGTCATCGGAACCGATCGCCCAGAGGCCGTTCGAGCTTGGGTTGATCGTCTCAAGCGATGCGTCGGCGAGTTGGACGAATTTCTTTTCTGCGATATGCCAAACAGCACGATACGAACGGTCGCGGTCCGCATTAACGCGAACCTTCTGCTGCGGTTGAATATAATCGTCCTTCCAATGCCAGAGATCCACGGTGACCTTATCCTCATCGGGTACAGCGGCATTCGGATCAGGCTCAGGATCGGGCGTCGCAGCGCTGCTAATAAACAAGCGGCTACCGTCGTAGGAAAAGCTGACCGAGCCCTTATCGCTGATAACATACTCCGGGCGGAAACCGGGCGTTTTCAATGAAACAACCTCATCCGCCTTCGCCGCTCCGCGTGTCCAGTGATAAACCTTGAACCGAGGCTGTTTCGCCGCCGCGTCGTCCTTATCGCTGATAAAAGCGAGCTGAGTCTGTTTTTCGTCCCAACTGAATTTTGTATATTTTCCGGCTCCGTTGAGCATCGCCGTTGGAGTTGAATCAGATTGCGGCGTTACAGCAAACATGCCGTTGCGTGACTCGGTTCGCGACGAAACCGCGTAGATCAAAGTCTTGCCGTCTTTCGCAAAACTGTATTCGAAAACATCGGCAAAAGTTCGGTCTTTGCCGCTCGAGAGGTCACGAAGGATAAGATTGGTCCCGTACTCCTTTCGACGCGCACCGGCTGCGGGCGACGGAGAAGGAGAAGGAGACGGAGTGGCAGTCGGTGCGACGTTTGCGTTCGCGGCTGGATTCGCAGAAACAGCTCCAGCCGTGCCCGTTTCGGGCCGCCTGTCTTCTCTAGTCTGCTCTTTTAGGATCGCGACGAAGCCAGATCCGTCCTCTGGCACCTGATACGATTTTACATCCTCAACGCGTGCCACCTTTCCGGTCGCGACATCCATTATGCCGAGTGCCGTTTTGGGGAAATCCTCAGGTCGCTTTTTATCGCGTCTCGCTTTCAAAATATCGGCCATTTTCGGCTCGATATTGAAGAAGACGTATTTGCTGTCAGCCGAAAACGTCGGCCTCAAAAGGCGGCCTTGTGCCTGAAAAGCAGCGGTAGCCGCCGGATCAGCCGGATCAGGCGGCGGTGCCGGCGGACGATAGCCACGCGGAGCACGCCATTCGCTCTCGCCCGTCGTCGAACGAACAAAAAACTCCCCATCCCCATCCTGCGGCTGCATCACATACGCAACCCATTTCCCGTCCCGCGAGATCTGCGTGCCTTGAAGCAACTTCCATGAGTCGAAATCGTTTGACGAGATCGGGCGTTTTGCAGGCTGAGCCAGACTTAGATTGCCCAAAAGGCTGACAAAGGCGATTGCGACCAGCACTTGGCGCACGAAACGGACAGAAGGTGAAATGGAAGTAGTCATAAATCTCCAGTATCGAGCAACGATCCTAATGTTTCCGCTAGCATAGCACCAACGGTGCGGAGTAATACAGCCTGCGGCAACGCCGCTGGAATATCGTGGGAGTGAAGTAAGCCGCAACGCGGCGGAGTAGCAGGTTGCCGGAATTTACAGGCCTACCTCGCACCGTTGGTGCTGGATTGGGAACTGATTGCCTCCTGCGGCGTTGCCGCAGGCTGGATTACTCCACACCTTCGGTGCTTTCAGAGTTTAGGCTCGGCTCATTATCACCAATTCCGGCTTCATCGCTTCGATCGAGATCTGGCGGGCGACTTCTTCGGCTACGTGGTCGATAGCCTTGGATTGGGGTGAGTCGGGGAATGACACAACTACTGGCACGCCGGTGTCGCCGCCTTCGCGTACTTCCATCCCCAAAGGGATCTGGCCGAGGAAATTGAGGCCGTATTCGTCGCATAGGCTCTGGCCGCCGCCGCTGCCGAAGATCTCGTATTTATTGCCGGTATCCGGGGCAATGAAGTACGACATATTCTCGATCACGCCGAGCACGGGCACGTTGACTTGCTCGAACATTTTCACAGCGCGACGCACGTCCGAGAGCGAAACTTCCTGCGGCGTCGTCACGAGAACGGCACCTTGCACCGGCACAAGCTGTGCGAGCGAAAGCTGCACATCGCCTGTTCCCGGCGGCATATCGACGATGAGGTAATCGAGCTCGCCCCAATCTACGTCGGACAGAAACTGCCGCACAACGCCATGCAGCATAGGGCCGCGGAGGATCATCGGTTTGTCGGGCGGCACGAGCACGGCCATCGAGATCATCTTGACGCCGTGTGCCTCGATCGGCACCAGCTTGCCCTCGAAAACCTCGGGTTGGTCATATCCGGTGCCGAGCATCATCGGCACGTTTGGCCCATAGACATCGGCGTCCATGATGCCGACTTTTGCACCGTCTTTGGCAAGCGAAACGGCAAGATTTACGGCAACAGTCGACTTGCCGACACCGCCTTTGCCGCTGGAAACGGCGATAATGTTTTTGACACCGGGAATCGCGATATTATTCTTGATCCCACGCCCCTGCGGCACCTCGGCGTCCATCGTGACCTTGACGGACGTCACGCCTTCGAGGCCGCGAACGATCTCATTCGCCTGCGTTTCCATCTCTTCCTTGACCGGACAAGCTGGCGTCGTGAGCATGATCGTAAACCGCACATCGCCGCCCGCGACCTCAAGATTATGAATAAACCCGAGCGTAACAATGTCCTTACGCAGATCGGGGTCGATGATGGCTTTTAGAGCCTCTAATACAACTGCTTCGGTTAATTGACTCATTGTGTAATTGCGTTTCGAAGTAATAAAGTAAAAATAGATTGTAGCAAATCGGTGGAATTACTCGCATCTGAGCGAATGGTGCCATCAGTGATGCAAAAATGTTGCAAATTTGATACACTACAGTTAGTGATTTGGGCCGGAAAACACTTAGCCAGCTAATCTGCGCGCGCTGAGGTAGTGAAAAATGGGACAAGATTATTAATGACTATCTCGATCGATGAATATAATGCCATCCGAGGCGGCAAAGCGGGTTTTTACGAACAAAAACGCGGCCTGATCGCTGTTTGGGGCAAAGAAGCCGTCCAATTCCTCGACGGCCTGATTTCAAACGACATGAAAACGCTGGTGGACGGAGCCGAGATGCTCGCCGCGTTTCCGAATGCTCAGGGCCGTTTGCTCGCCGTCGTGCGTTTGCTCAGACAAGGCGATAGGTTCTTATTTGAGACAGAAGAGGCGACGCGGGAGAAGGTTTTTCAGAATCTATTTAGATTTACCTTTGCCGGAGATTTTTTTGTCGAGGATCTTGCCGATCAGTACCGATATTTCGAGGTCTTGCAGTCAGAACCACCTGCGGTAGCGGGTGGTTTAACATTCGCTAGCAGATCGCCGTGGGGAATATTCGCCCCGCTCGCTGAAGCCGAGCAGTTTATCCAGACACTTGAGACAAACGGAGCCATCGAGATATCCTACGACCTCTACGAAACCCTCCGCATCGAAAACGGCATCCCGCTCTACGGCATCGACATGGACGAAACCACCATCGTTCCCGAACTCGGCCTCGAAGGCTTGATCTCCTACAACAAAGGTTGCTACATCGGCCAAGAGATCATCGCGAGAATTCACTTCCGCGGGCATGTGGCAAAAAGGCTGACAGGCGTCGTACTGGACCACAACGCGTCAGAACCGGGAGCGATAGCGACTGGGTTCTTACCGGGCGGAGAATTAACTATCCAAGACGGAAAGAACGCGGGACGGATCACGTCAGTCACATACTCTCCCAAACTTGAAAGAGCCATCGCTCTAGCCTTCGTCCGTTACGACTATCTAGCGGCCGGTACCGCCCTAAAGGCCGCCGAAATATCAGTAACCGTGACTGGTCTGCCATTCATTGGCTAGAATGACCATCGCCCAACGCACTATGGAAGAACTCGACCTCGATCTACCCAACGCCAAACTCGCGTACACCATCATCCAGTCGCTCCTCGACGGCCACGAAGCGCTCGGCGACCTGCTCGTCCTAATGGCTCACGCGCTCGATGAAGACACGCTGAAAGCATTAACAAATACGGGCGAATGGCAGAAGTATCTGGAATCGAAACGGGAACTCGAGAACACGCACTTGCAGATCGAGAAACTTACTGAGGAACTAAAAAGACTCGAGAATGTTTGATCTCATTATCATCGGAGCCGGACCGGCGGGCATTTCGGCGGCTTATCACGCGAAGGAAGCCGGGCTCGAATACCTTGTTATCGAGAAAGGGCTGATCGGGAATACGATCTACAACTATCCCGTCGGGCTGACCGTTTTCTCGACGGTGAATGAGTTGGAGTTTAATGAGGGCGATCTAAAACCTGCGAGGGAAAAGCCGACAAGAGAGGAGCTGTTGTCTTATTATGTGCGGTTTGTTTTGGATAATGAGCTGAATATTTTGACCGAAACGGCGGTGCTTCGCGTGGAGCAGATTCCCGCGGAGACGCAAAGTCGCAGAGAAGAGGGATTCAAGGTATTTACGGGTACGGCGGAGTTTGAGGCGGCAAACATCCTCTTCGCCATCGGGGCGATGGAATATCCTCGGAAGCTCAACGTGCCCGGCGAAGATCTGCAGCATGTTTACGATCATTTTCGCGAGACGTATCCGTGGGTCAAGAAGAAAGCGTTGATCGTTGGTGGTGGAAATTCGGCGGGCGAGGCAGCGTTGTTTTTGGCACAGGAAGGTGCGGACACGACGCTGGCGATATTTCGTGAGAACTGGGAGAGCACCGACCCGAAGCAGGGCTGTATCAAGTATTGGGTCAAGCAGCCGCTTGAGCAGGAACTGAACGAACATTGCCTTAACCTATTTTTCCTGGGCAAGGTGATCGAGATACGCGAAGGTGAAGTAGAGCTTGAGAGCGAAAAAGGCGATCGTGTCGTGCTATCGAATGACGTTGTCTTTGTCCTGATCGGCTCAGACGCCGATCTGTCGATGATGAAAGGGCTGGGCGTCGAGACCGAGAACGTTAAAGCTGGCGAGGTTCCGGTTTATGATCCTGAGACGTTCGAGACCAATGTTTCGGGTGTCTATGTCGCCGGACATTTCACAAATCAACGTCACATTAAAGGTGCGGTCGACGCAGGCGAGGCGGTAGTAAAAAATATGCCCGCGAAACAGGCGAAAGGACGCTAAAAAAGAGGAAAAGCAGGAACGAGATCGATCGATCGTCGTCCTGCCTTTTCGCGTCTTTTCGCGTATTTCGCGGGCAGAAATGTTACTTGCTGTCCGGCTTTGCGGTTCTGACCATTACCTTCTGGTTCTGAAATTTCTCCCCGATGTTGGCGGGATTAATCTCATAATTGGTCACGTCAAACGTCTCGTCGGTCTGCGTCCATTTGAATGGAAGCTGAACGCCGCCGACTGAGCGGTAGTCTGAAAACTTGACCATCTGGTCGGTCAATTCTCCACCGTCAACCTTACGGGTGAACACCATCACATCTTTTTCGCCGTCTTTCGCAGGTGCGGCCTGCTTATCAAAGGCCATGATCTTTGGCATCGCCATTCCCTTGAATCCCAGAGCGACCGGTAGATTTGACGTTGCGTCGAGGAAAAGCTTGAACGACTGCCCACCGAATGAAGCGACGACGATGTTGCAATTGCGGCCGTCGATATCGCCGAGCCCGCCGTATGTGTACTCAACATCGAGGCCTTTTGGGGCGGTGAGCAGCAAGCTGAGCGTGGTGCGGAGCAGTTCGTTGCTCTTCATCGCGCTGTGATGTGCCGACATATCGCCGTGGCCGGTCATTACAACCTTGTGGTTGTCGATGTTAAATGTCTTGCCATCCTTTGAGGTAAAGGTTGCCGTGCCCTCGGTGCCGTCAGCTTTGCGGACGATAACCTTGTCGCCTGACTTCATCGTTCCACCATCGACTCGCTTGATGACGATGTCTTTCTCGCCGGGAACGCCGGGGTGCTCTGCGACCCACTTATCGGCTTCGGCTCCGGTCAGCTCGAGCACCGTGCCATCACCCTTCTTAACGACGATCTTTTTCGAGACGGTGCCGCCTGTGCCGTGGCCTTCGCCATTCAGCGTGACTTTCATCTTGTCCTTGGCATCACCGACGACGACTACATCGAACTGCTTGTTGGTGATGTTGTGACCCACGCCGGTCCCGTCGTCCTTGCCGATCTTGACCATGCGCGACATCTTGTCCGGCAACTGCATAGCGATCTCGGTCTCTCCTTCCTGCGTTGATTCGACGCCATTGATCTTGATCCTATGCGTCGTGCGGCCGACGATGGTCATACTTTCGATAGCATTGATGGCGGCATCACCGCCGATGGCTACACGGGCCTTGCGAACGAGATCGAGAGCTTTCTCGTCAGATTTGAACTTCGCACCTGTCCTTTCGACCAAGGCACCGAGGCCAAGGAAAAAGACCGAGACGGCTAATACAGAAAATATAAATCGTTTCATAACATTTACCTCCGTTGTTTCTAACATTTTTGCTTCAACTGTTTCAACCAATCACGAACAAGTTCGCCCGGCTTTTCGGCACTTGGCGGATCAAAATTTGATAGAACGATCACCGTGTAGCCCGTCGTTCCGTTCGTGATAAAAATGGCGTTAACGCCGGGCGAGCCGCCGGCGATTCCGACGCCCGTAAAGTTTGTTGGGAACGTGCCGTCATCGCTTGGCACAACGAGTTTCTTTGCTCGAAGCGCATTTGCGAACCGCAGCATGTCTTTCGCGGTCGAGTACCCGCCGCCGGCTGAACTGCCGCGTGCGGGTTGCTGCGACACGTTCAAAGTGCGTTTGCCCGCACCCGATGACGTATAGCCGACCGCAGTGTTTGCCGGTAGCTCGTCGATCGCGTATGAATCTGTGCTCGTCATTCCGGCTACTTTGAATACGTTTTCGCGAACGTAGTCGTAGTAGGCCTTGCCCGATAGTTTCTCGATGACAAGACCGAGAACAAGATATCCCGCATTGGAATATCGCCGACTCGTGCCGGGTTCGAATTCGAGCGGGTCGTCCACGAAGAATTGCAGATAATCTTTTTGCGAGCGGATCTTAGATTTGTCGGCAGTCTCGAATTTGGTATTGAAAAAATCGCCCATGCCAGATGACATCGTGGTCAATTGGCCGATCGTGATCTTTTCCGCGACGCTGCGATTGGGATAATCGGGCAGAATTTTGATCAGTTTGTCCGAGAAGAAAAGCTTGCCCTGACTCACCATCTGCCCGATCGCGATCCGCGTGAACATTTTATTGATCGAGCCGAGATTAAATCGCGTGTCGATCTTGTTGTCGATCTTTTTCGTCGCGTCGGCCGAGCCCCATGCCTTTGCAAAGATCGGTTTGTCGTCCTTTGCGACCAACACTACGCCGGAAAACTGACCCTTCTTTACGAGATCGGTGAACAGGCTGTCGATCGCCGGGTTTAGTTCGGCGAGAGTGGTCGGAGCCTTTGGCCCGGCGACGTTCCCGCCATCCGTCGGAGCATCGATCCTTTCGACCATCACACCGGCGAATTTGCCAGCCTCGCCCTCGATCTCAAATGTGATCGACGCCCAAGTGTCCAGCGGTGACTGTGCGAGAACCTTTATTTCCTCATCAGTAACAGCGACAACGCGTTTGACGGCAAGTTTTTTGAAACCGTCGCGAACCTGTTTGTGAAACGCAACGCGTGGCTCGACCGGCCGTCGTTTGAGAGCCGCAGCATCCAAATTCTCAGCGAAAAACGTCGCGAGCTGTGCGTCGTCCCCGGAATTGAATGCTGTGAAATACGCGAGGGCCCGTTTGCCGCTCGGCGTTTTCTCAAGTGTCGAAACGTCCTGAGCCATAACCGACGCGGCGAAGGCAAGGAATGAAAGTGTGCAGATTGTCTTGAGCGAATAGTTCATTTGTAATTCAACACGATGATAATCGCTCAATGACCGCCCCAGGTGATTAAGACGACGCAAAGAAATTGTTAAGAATGTAAAATGTCGGGAAAAACAGTAGACAGCGGGCTGTGGTCAGTAGAGAATGAAGAACGATGAAGCGTTCGTGGCACATTTATGTGATGATCGGCGGTTTGGCGATATTGCTCGTCGCACTGGGACTGTTGCAATATCGCTGGATGACGCAGATCAGTGCGTCGGATGGCGAGAAGGCTAAGGTGCGGGTGAAGGATCAGGCGGACCGTCTGGCGGGTGACTTTAACCGCGAGATACAGAATGCGTACTTCACTTTTCAAACAGGTGCTGACACATGGGAGCACAAAGATTGGGTTCCGTTTAACGCCCGATACCAGTACTGGGCAGAGAATTCGACGTATCCAACGCTGGTCAAGGAGTTTTATTTCTTCGAAGCAATGGGCGACGCACCTGTTTTGCGATATGACCGCGGGGTTGGATTCGCTGCGGTCGATCCGGCAACCACGCCCGAGTACATTACAACGCGGTTCACCAAACTGCAGGAAAGGCTTGTCGATCCGAATAATTTCAAACCCGTTCAGGAAGATCTCGACACGCTTCTTTTGCCCATACATCTTCTGTCGACAAAGGGCGATAAGATCCTTGTTCGATCCCGAACGCCTGATCCGCGGCCACCGCTTGGTATGCCTGAGGCCTACGGCTATCTCGCTATCGAACTCGACCGCAGCACGATGACCGGGAAGATGATCCCCGATCTTGTCAGTAAGTATTTTGATATTAATGAGTTTCGTGTTCAGGTAACGGACGAGGCTGGAAATGCGTTATTCCTCGAAGCGTCCGCCGGAGACGCCGATGCGTCGGCACGGCTGCTCGACGTTTCGCCGAACAACCTAATGATCTTTGCGAACAAAGACTTGATGGACAAGATCGGCGAAAAGAGGCAGAGCGTCGTGGTCAATTCGAAGGTCGAAACTCAAAGTTTTGAACACAGGGGCGATGCCAACGGCACGAATTTTACCATCGAGATGAAAGGTTCGAAGCCGCGAACATCCGTGTTCACGGCAACGACCACAAATGGCGAGGTCGCCGGGGGCCCGTGGCAGCTTGGTGTGCAGCATGTTTCGGGTTCGCTCGACGGATATATTGCTTCGACGCTCCGGCGGAATTTGGCAATCGGTTTTGGCATTTTGTTTCTGCTGGCTGCGGCGGTTGCGGCGATCATTATCTCGTCGATGCGCGCACGGGCGCTGGCGCAGCGGCAACTCGATTTTGTTTCGAGCGTGTCGCATGAATTTCGTACGCCGCTCGCGGTGATATATTCAGCGGGTGAGAATCTCGCCGATGGCGTGGCGAAAGAGACCGTGCAAGTCTCGCGCTACGGCGATCTGATCAAGGGCGAAGGCCGCAAGCTGTCGTCGATGGTCGAGCAGATACTCGAATTTGCGGGTGCCAACTCGGGAAAGCGAAAATTTAATTTCAAACCGACGCCGGTCGCCGATATCGTCAACGACGCTGTCGAGGAAAGCCGTTCGCTGATCGACGATCGTGGGTTTGAGATGGAAACGGCGATCGGCGACGGACTGCTGAGCGTGTCGGCTGACAGAAAAGCTTTGAGTCAGGCTATCCAAAATCTGATCGCAAATTCGATCAAATACTGCAACGGCGAACCGTGGCTCAAGGTGTCAGTTTCAAACGGCGACGGCAAGATAAAGATAGCGGTCGAAGATCGCGGCATTGGCATTTCGAAGAGTGATCTCAAGCAAATTTTCGAGCCCTTCTTCCGCTCAAAAGATGTCGTCGACGCCCAGATTCACGGCAACGGCCTCGGCCTGTCGCTCGTAAAACAAATAACCGAAGCCCACGGCGGCCGAGTGCGTGCGACGAGTGAATTGGGAAGGGGAAGTGAGTTCACGATCGAGATTCCGCAGATTTAGCCCCAGACTCCACATATAGCACTGAGATAAGAAAACCTGACTCAGTGTTCTTTGTGGCCTCTGTGGCAAACCTCTTATGAAGATACTTCTAGTCGAGGATGAAAAAGGCCTCATCGTTACGTTAACTGACCGCTTGACGAGTGAGGGGTTTGAAGTGACTTCGGCAGCGGATGGGAAGGCTGGATTTGATCTGGCGTGTGAGCAGCAGTTCGATCTCATTTTGCTCGACGTAATGCTGCCGAAAAAGAATGGCTATGACATCGCCCGCGACCTGCGGCAGAAGGGAATTCAGACGCCGATACTGATGCTGACTGCGAAAGGCGAGACGATTGATAAGGTTCTGGGGTTGAAGCTCGGTGCGGACGACTATCTGACGAAGCCATTTGAGGTCATCGAGCTTTTGGCACGTATTGAGGCGTTGCTCCGCCGTTCGCCGAACCACACCGAGTCGGCTCCGAACGGCGCATTTCGTTTTGGTGACGTCGGTGTTGATTTCAAACGTGCCGAGGTAACGAAATGCAATACGCCGGTCGAACTGTCGGCGATGGAATTTCGCCTACTTCAGTTCTTTATCGAGAATCGCGGAACGGTGCATTCACGCGACGATCTGCTAGATTCGGTTTGGGGCTACGACGCGATGCCAACCACGCGGACAGTCGATGTGCACATCGCTTGGCTGCGTCAAAAACTCGAAGAAAATCCCCGCCATCCGCAATACATCCAGACCGTTCATGGAATGGGTTACAAATTCGTGTGCTAGAGGTGCTGCCGGTTTCAACCAGAAGTTTTCTTCAGTTCGCTCGCTAGCCGTACGACTGCCTCGAGCTTTTGCCTCGCGTCGATCGCTGATTTAATGTCGAGAACATTAGGATTCTTGAAGATCGAGCTGTCAAGGAAGACTAGAATCCTATTGCAAAGCTCAATCAGGGCTTTTCGGCTATTAGAAAACGCAGCTTCATCCACGATCTCTTGTTCATCCGCAGCGGGTTTCGGAAACGCGACACTTGTCCGCAAGCGGTCGGCGTGACGATGGATGCGCTCGGAGGTTTCGGAGACATACTTGTTCTCGATCGCCTCGCGAGATTGCAGTTTAATTACAACGTTATTGTATTCAGTTTGAAGCGAATTTAGGTCTTGCTCGATCTGGGCTTCAAGTGCTTTTGCTCGTTTGATTTCTTCGGCGCTCGGCTTCTTCCCTTTCATTTCGCGATTCATCGCATCGCGCTCCACGTTGGCACTTTGCCTGTTGAAATCTTCTATGCGGCGAGCGGCGTTCATAAGCGCAGCCGTGGACTGAGCACTAGACGTGATGGGAACAGCAAGGCAGACCGCAAAGGTTGCAGCCACGAGGGTTACTAATGGAATCGATACAGTTTTCATATCGCCCCCTAAAGGTGTTTATGAGCAGATTTTACGCCCGCCAGACGTAAATGGCAAGGAGATCACGATCCCGTCCTGAACGGAATTACATAACCCGCGATGGCGACGAAATGAAACAAACTGCCCATCAGTACAAACATGTGCCAGATCGCGTGGTGGTGCTTGATGCTCTTCCAGCCAAAAAAGATGATGCCGAGGGTATAGCTTAACCCGCCCGCAACCGCAAGGATCATCGGCACAATGCCGACTGAATTATACAGAGGTTCTACGGCGATGACGCCGACCCAGCCCATTACAAGATAAATTATTGACGAAATCACACCCGATCTGATCTCAAATACGACCTTGGTAATGATCCCGATCGCTGCGAAAGTCCACGCAAAAGCGAACAAACCGAAACCGATCCCATCTCTTAGAACGATCAAGGCAAAAGGCGTGTAGCTTCCGGCGATAAGCAGGTAAATACAGCAGTGATCGACAAGTTGAAGAACGCTTTTGCTACGAGGCGTGATTGCGGAATGATAGAAAGTCGATGCACCGTAGAGAATGATCAGAGACGAGCCGTAAACGACCGCACTCGCTATGTGCCACGGCCCACCGTTGGTCGCGGCAAGCGCAACCAGCACGACAAAACCTACAAGACTCAGTATCAGGCCAAAGCCATGCGTAAGCGAATTGGCGGCTTCCTCGATGCTAAGTTCTTTAAGTCGGGCTTTAACCATTTACCATCATTGATGCTTCTTCAAAGTGTGAATCCGATGTCGCTCGTTCGCGTCGGGCAACGCCGTCATTGTAGGCGGCTTCTTCGACTTTGGCTGCGACGGCTTCGCCGACTCGCCGGTCGAAAACTGAGGGGATAATGTAATCGGGGTGCAGTTCGTCGGGACCGATTATTTCCGCGATCGCGTGGGCGGCGGCGAGCTTCATTCCCTCGGTTATACGCGAGGCACGGCAATTTAGTGCTCCGCGGAATATACCCGGGAAGCATAGCACGTTATTGATCTGATTTGGATAGTCCGAGCGTCCCGTCGCCATCACAGCAACGCGCCCTGCCGCTTCCTCGGGCATGATCTCAGGCGTGGGATTGGCCATCGCGAAGACGATCGGATCCTTCGCCATATTAGCGAGATCCGTCTGGTCTATCACACCGGGAGCTGACAGGCCGAAGAAGACATCGGCACCCTTGATAACGTCGTGGATCGTGCCCTGCTCGTTGTTGGGGTTCGTATTGCGTGCGTACCAATCCTTGACCCAATTCATGTTCTCCTTGCGACCATTATAAATAGCACCCGTCGTATCGCAGCCGATGATGTTCTTGACACCTGCCGCCATCACGATCTTTGAGCAGGCGACGCCAGCGGCGCCGATGCCGTTGACGACGACCTTGATGTCTTCCATCCGCTTATTGACGATCTTTAGGGCGTTAATCAGTGCGGCGAGAACAACGACAGCGGTGCCATGTTGGTCGTCGTGAAACACGGGAATATCGAGTTCCTGAATAAGCCGCTCTTCGATCTCAAAACATCGAGGTGCTGAGATATCTTCAAGATTTATTCCGCCGAAAACAGTAGAAATGTGCTTGATCGTCTGGATGATCTCGTGCGGGTCTTTGGTATCGAGACAGATAGGAAAGGCATCGACGTCGCCGAATTCTTTGAAGAGCTGGCACTTGCCTTCCATTACAGGCATCGCCGCCGCCGGGCCTATGTCGCCCAGACCGAGAACAGCGGTTCCGTCGGTGACGACCGCGACCATATTCTTCTTGATCGTCAGGTTAAAGACTTTCTCGGGATCTTTCGCAATAGCCTCGCAAACGCGTGCGACTCCGGGTGTATAAGCCATCGAGAGATCCGAACGCGTCTTTAGCTGCATCTTCGAAGCGATCTCGATCTTGCCGCCCAGATGCATCAAAAACGTGCGGTCGCTGATATTTACGACCTCGACGCCGTCAATATCCTCCACCGACGCGACGATCTCCTTGTCGTGCGATTCCGAGGCCGCATTTACCGTAATATCGCGGATCAAAAAGTCCTTACCGACGCTAACGATATCAATGCCCTCAATATCGCCACCTGCCTTTCCAATAGCTGTCGTGATCTCGCCAAGTTTCCCCGGCTTATTATGAATGCGAACGCGAAGGGTGAGGCTATAGCTGGCGTTCGGTGTTGGTTGATTCATCATAAAGCAATAAAAGTATGACGAAAAAGCGGAGTGAGGGCAAATTGTCTCGTCTATCGAAAGTTATGCGAAACGACTTCCGTCCGCAACTCGGTCACGTGTTCGAAATGAATCGCTTTTAGCATCTCGCGTTCTTCGAAGATGCCTCGGATGAGGAGGAAATCGCTGGTGTTGATGACCGAGCGGTATTTTTCGAAGGTGTCGGGCATGACGACAAAATTTGAGTGGCCGGTCTCGTCTTCGAGCGTGATAAATACGACGTTTTTGGCGGTCATGGGCCTCTGGCGGATGATGACGGCACCGGCGACAGAGACTACCTGGCCTTTTTTGAGATAGCGAGATTCGTGCGAGGAAAGCACTCCTTTTTGCTTTAGCTCGTCGCGAATGAACGCCATCGGATGTTTGCCGATCGAGATACCGGTTTTGCGAAGATCGGCATCGACAAGTTCGAGGCCTTGCATGCGATTTATGAAAGGGGTGTCGGACCGCCGCTCTGCAGCCTGCGTGTGTCGCAACTCGCAAGCTACAGGCTCGCGATCCGGCGATTCGAACAACTCGCCTTTCGGCTGGATCGCCAATTCTGATTCCCACAGAGCCTTGCGGCGGTGAATTGTATTATCAAAATTCAACGCACCGGCGATGCTCAGCGCCCGGATCTCACGTTTATTGATCTCCGGAACGCGGTCGATGAGGTCGGCGATGCTGGAATAGGGAAGGCTGCGTATTCCTTGCGGCTGTGCCGCTCTATTTGCGGAAAAGCTATGCTTTTCCGTGCCGGTGGTTGCGGAAAGCGGGGGCATAGCCGAAGGAACAGAGGCAGCGTCTCCGGTGAGGCAAGCCTCACCGCAAATAGAGCGGCAGAGACGCGAAGAGTGCTCTCTTTCTGCGACTATCTTTCTTCCGATTTCTTCCCTCAGCCCGCGAACAAATTTTAGACCGACGCGGACTTGTTGTTGGAGAGTAGATCCCCGGTCGCTACCGCTTCCGGTACTGACTTCTACGTTTTCGACCGTAAATTCGTACTGCGACTTGTTTATATCCATCGCTCTAAAATGCAGCCCGTGCCGCTGGGCATCTTTTACTAGCGTCGCAGCATTATAAAATCCGAGCGGATAATTGTTGAACATCGCCACCATAAAACATGCCCGATAATGGATCATGTAATAGGCAGATGCGTAGGCTAGCAATGCGAAGCTAAAGGCGTGCGATTCGGGAAAGCCATAATTTGAGAAAGCGAGTACGCAATTTACTATGTTTTCCTGCACTTCCTTTGGAACACCTTTCTGTTCCATTCCTTCGCGAAGATCTTTACTGATCTTTTCCAGCTTTTTGCCGGGCTTTTTAAAGCCCATCGCTTTACGGAGGTCTTCCGTCTCATGAGAAGTGAACCCGGCAATGTCCATAGCTATTTTCAAAAGCTGTTCCTGAAAAAGCGGAACTCCCATCGTTCGCTCCAAGATCGGTTTTAGCCTTTCGTCAATATAATCTACCTTTTCCAAACCTTGCCGCCGTTTGAGATATGAATGCAGCATTTTGCCAACGATGGGGCCGGGGCGAATGATCGCTACCTGGACGACAATATCGTAAAAAGTTGCGGGTTTGGATTTTGGTAAGAATGCGATCTGAGCACGACTCTCGACCTGAAACATCCCGACGGTGTCGCCTTTTTGCAGTGCTTCGAAAACTTTTGGGTCATCGGTCGGAATTTTGTAAAGCCCGAGTTCGTCACCGTGATGTTCTTTTATCAACGTGATCGAATCTCGCAAAACGGCCATCATGCCAAGCCCGAGCAGGTCGATCTTGACGATCTTTAGAGCGTCACAGTCGTCCTTGTCCCATTGGACGATGCTGCGGTTTTCCATTGACGCAGGTTCAAGCGGCACAATGCCGTCAAGACGATCTATCGATATGACCATGCCGCCCGAATGCTGACCGAGATGGCGCGGAAAATCTAAGATCCGCTGATACAGATCAGCAAAGTGCCGCAAACGGGAATTCTCATTAGGGTCAAACCCTTCTTCTTTTAGTCGTCTGTCTAATTCTTTTCCCTTAAATGTTTCGTAATGAGAATTGAGCTTTGACAACCTTCCTAATACTTCCGGGCCAAAACCGAATGTTTTGCCAACCTCGCGCACCGCAGATTTACCGCGGTAACTAATAACATTCGCGGTCATGCCCGAACTTCGCCGGCCATATTTGTTGTAAACATGCTGAATGACAGATTCGCGGTCATCGCCCGATGGCAGGTCAATGTCGATGTCGGGATATTGCTCATAGCTTTCCGATAAAAAACGCTCGAATAAGAGCTTGTTCTTTATCGGTTCTACGGCCGTGATGCCGAGGGCGTAGCAGACGACCGAGTTAGCGGCCGAGCCGCGTCCCTGAGAGAGGATCTTGTTCTCTTTACAAAAATCTGAGATCTCGGCAACCGTCAGAAAATACCCGGCGAGGTGTTTCATTTCGATCACTCTAAACTCTTTTTCGAGACGCCCAATTACCTGTGCTCTTAATGCCCAAGGCTCGTGTCGGTAGCGCTCGTGCGAATGCCCGATGGTCTTTGCTCGCAGAACCGAATCGACAGTCTCGCCGGACGGCACAGGATAATCAGGAAAATTGTAAGAAAGCTCGTCCATCGAGAAATCGATACGTGCGGCGATCTCCCAGGTTCTGTCTATCGCCTCCGACATGTCCTCAAAAAGAGCGAGCATCTGTCTGTGATCTTTTAAATGACGTTCACCGTTCTCTGAGAGCAGCTTTCCGGCGTCATAGATGTTCGTGTGATTTTTTATACAGGTGAAAACGTCGAAAAGCTCGCAATCATGCTGGTCTGCAAAATACACGCCGTTACTGGCAAAATATGGGATTCGGAGCTTATGAGCATAGCCGAGAAGCGTTTGATTCATCGCTTCTTCGTGCCTCAGATGATGGCGTTGAAATTCGACGTAGAGCCGATTTGGGAAAACATAATTCAGCCAGGCAAGATCGGCAAGCCCGCTACCTTTTTTTATGCTCCTATGCATAAAGCCGTCGCTTCCGCCGGTAAAGCAAAGTAGATCATCAGAGTAATTTGCAATGTCTTCACGCGTAGCAAAATGCTCGCCCTTTTTATGCCGCAGCTTTATCTCGGTGATGAGTTTGCTGAGGTTCTGGTAACCCTTCAGCGTCATCGGAACGAGCGGCAGCAAACTGCCGTCGTCCATTGTGATCTCGGAACCGATGATAGGTTTTATACCCTGTTGCCGGGCCTCAAAATGAAACCTTACGGCTCCGGCGACTGTGTCGCGATCAATGATAGCAACGGCTTTCATCCCGATCTCCGCCGCGCGCTGAGCCAGCCTCTGCGGCTGCGAGCCGGAAGAGAGAAAGCTAAACGCGGAGCGTGTGTGAAGTTCGCAAAACATAGGAAGTTTTGTGTTAAAATCGTGACATGGGACAAATTGTTATAGAAACCCCAAACCGTTTAAGGCGTCGTTATCAGATTGACCAAAAAAAGATTTCTGAACTCGTCGAGTTTCTTGATTCGTCAGGGGTCCGTCTTGATTTTTCAGCATTAACTTCTGAAGATCTTTCCGATATCAGTGCAGCTCGCAATGCAAGAAAAGAAGAGTCGATCTCATGGGAAGATGCTAAAGTCCAACTTGGCCTGTGATTTACACCGTTGAGATCAAGAAGTCGGCCCTTAAGGCGTTGCGACGTCTTGATCGAGCTACACTCGACAAAATTAAAAAAGCTATTGATAAACTTGCTCATAATCCTCGTCCTTTCGGATATAAAAAACTAGTCGATGAAGAAGGCCTTTATCGCATTCGTGTCGGAAACTACCGGATAATCTATGAGATCCAAGATCGAGTTCTTTTGATCGTGATCTTGCGTGTTGCGAAACGGAACGAGGACACGTACTAGGTCTCATGTGAAATCCTTAGTCATATTCCCCCAATAAAAACCACTCATCTTTCGCCTTACACAGCCGATAAACACCGGCGTTTTCGACCTCGATGTCCCATTCCTGCGTCCTCCATGGCTGGTCCCACCATTTGGAATTGCCTTTCCAGACACCGCTGCAATTAAGGACGTGGCCGGCGAAAAGTCTTGTTTTAATAAAGACGAGGCGAGCGTCGCGGATGAGTACTTCGGCACGTATCGGCGGCCGAAAGTAGGTGAAGGCGATGGTGCTAGGTCGCTGTACGGATCTCAGCGGCTCTGCCGCTCTATTTGCGTAAAGGCTTTGCCTTTCCGTTGCATGTAATAAAGGTTTTGCGGCTGCGCCACTGTTTTCTGTAACCAGGACGAGCGGCGGTGCAGAATCAACTAGTGCCGACGATGGAGTAGCAGAAATGTGGCTAAGCCGCGGAGAGACTCCATTCTTGTCGGTAGTAACATCCGGCATTGCTTCCGGATCGAGTTTGAACGCCTCAGCCAATCTTTGATCGAGCATCACCGGGACACCGACATTGTCTTCGCCCACAAGTTTTTTGAGTTTGCCGACCGTGAGCAGCAAACTTTCCGGCTCGGGGCGTGAGACGGCGTAGAGGCCGCGTTGTGCGGGACGCGGGCGGGTGAAATGGGCGGTCACATCGACGCCAACGATCGACGCCTCGGGCGGATCGAGCGAGCCTCGCAGGTTGGTGAGCTTTAGCCAAAAGGCACGTTCGAGCGTCGGAAAGGATGTTTTTATCTCGTATGTTTTGTCGGTTTTGTTTCTCAGCTTGAGCTTGATATCAAGGTGCTCGGTGCTAAATCCGTTGTATGCGACTTGTGCGAAAAGCCGTTCGAGTCCGTGATTGAGCAAAAATATTAACTGTTCAAAATCCTCGACCGGATTGTCGAGTTCGAAACTCCACGCCACGCGGTTTTCTCTGATATTTGGCGTGATGAGCGACTTGCCACGCTGCTCAAGCACGTCGATCACGTCGGTAAATTCGCGTCCGTAACGGCTGACGAGTTCGTCATGCGGCACCGCAAGCAGGTCGCTGATATTGCGTAAACCCAATTCGCTGAATACGTTAAGCGTGTCGCGTTCGATGTTGAGATCGGTAAGCGGGAGTTGCTCGAACATATCGGGCGTGGACAAGCTAAAGCTTGCACTCTGAACTCTCTGTCGTGCCAACAGCATTGCCGTATCCACAGTCTCCGCGACCGCAACGCTGCCAGCGACCCGCTGTTTCTGCATCTCGCCCAGTATCTTTTGAGCAACGCGGTCCGATTTGCCCATTAACCGTTCAAGCCCACTGACGTCGAACAAAACACCGTCATCTATCACCTCGATCGCATGTGCAAACTCCTGCGCGACCGCGACAAGAGTGTTCTTTGCCGCGTCGGGAGAGATAATACATGCGTAGAGTTTGGCCATATTATGATAAGATTTCGG
>JANNWQ010000170.1:0-7405 GCA_031408595.1 Acidobacteriota bacterium
TTCTTGAAGACTGCGGGTTCTTTTCTCGGCATTTTTTAACTTAGGCCTTATTTTGTAGCAAGCGCGGCTTGGTGTCGAAAGACTTCCCGTCTCACTTTAACGGCTGTTTATCTGCAAAAATCTTTATCAGGATCATTGAAAAACCGTTTCCTGTAACTGTTCGCTGGTGTCGAGTACCGCGTGGAACAACGATAAGATCGCCCTTTTTTGATTGTCACAGCCTGACCGCCAGTTGCTGTCTTCACAAGCCATTCGCAGGGCGAAATCTCATTCCGATCGACAAGCGTTCCACCCAATATCAGGGTTGCCGTGCCATAGGAAGTGTCTCTCGGCATACGCGGAATGGGCGAAGGTTCGTATATCTAACGTCTTGTTCGATCACGAAATTGTGGAGATTCAGGTATCCATTCAACCGAGAACAACAAGAGCGACTACTCCGAACGGCTGAAAAGATCGAAGGTGCGCCCGCTCCAATCGCAAACGCCGAAGAATAGGCCCAGATCCCAACAGGGCAATGCTCACTAAGAATGCTCAGGGATTGGCGCCTGTCCAAATGGTCTTGAAGATAGCATTCCCAGCCTGCCTACGAATGATTGGCCGTTGTCGAGGCCGTAAAAGTTGTAGGTGATGCACAGCCTGGCTAGCACTTTTATTTAACGGGTTCGTCAGAAACGGTAAAGAAATCACCCGTTCCGCTATTTGTTCGCAGCATTCGCATCACGTCTTCATACGCGAACGGCCTAGCACCTCGGCGTCCGAATACTGCGATCTGATTGCCGCTCTCATCGGCACCACGATCACGATCGAGGCCTTTCGAGATACTGACAGCCTCGCCTTTTGTCTTAAATGTCGCGATGAGTCGCGGCTCGGGACGCGGGCTGAATCCCGAATAATTCGGCATCGTTTCGGGATCGGTCAACTGCAAGATCTTAAGCCCGTTCTTTCCGTCGGCAACATAACCGTAAAGGCTGGCATTTGTCATTGCGACCTTTACTGCATGAGCGTCGTTGATCGTGCCTTCCGCATTGAAAGTCTGATCGAGTTTCGGCTGCTCAGGCCGTTCAACATCGATGATCGCGATGCCCTCTTCACCGTTCGCAATGTATGCATAAGTGCGGGCGACATAGATGTCATGCGCGTGCTTGAGCGGAACTATAGCTCCCTCAACGAGGCGGACAACGCCCGTCGATTGGATCTCACGAATGTCCAAAATCTTCAAACCATCGCCATCGACTACAAACGCATAGAGGAATTGCACGGCGACTGACTTCGGAGCATTCAACGCAACCTGTGCGGTGACTTTGGGCTGCATAGGCGTTGAAAGATCCACGATCACGAGTTCTTTCGGCGTCGTAATATAAGCGAAGTTACCGGCGATAGTGATATTGTTCGCGCCGGTCAATGCTCCGCCAGGATTGTACGTAAGCGAACGACTCAAGAAGTTGTTTCGCGGATCGCCGTCAAGCAGCGTCGCAGCATTCACGAGAATCAGCCCCTCTTCTTTGTCCGCTACATAAAGATACGCATACAGTGGATGGATCACACCTTCTTCGTTGACCGCGGGCGCCGGTTTTCCAGCAGCCTTGGCCTCGGCATTTAGTTTTAAAGCCTCATCAGGCGGAACCTGTTTGAAACTGCCATCGTCATTCTTAACCGTACGCCAACGGGCCGGATCGACAGCGAGGGTTGAAGGAGCAGCGACAGCAGCCGCGTACTTCGTCGCCACAAAGAATTTCTGTCCAAGCGGTGATACCGGTGCAGTCACGATGCGCTCGGAGAAGCCCTTGTGATCGATCTGGGCAACATCATAAACCCGCAGGCCGCCCTTGCCCGCCGCGACGTATGCGTATTCACCCCGAACCTGAACCTGCAAAACATCGGGTTTGCCTTTGTTCTCGTAAACCTCCTCCATCTCACGTCCTTCGCGGACGAACTTTTCGTAGTTGTCTTTGTAGGCGAGCTTGTGCAGATTGCTGCCATAGACGGCCTGAGGCTCGGTCGGTTCTGTGACCGGGATGGCGTCGAGCGAATGCGTTGCAGCAACGTAAACATAGCGACCCATGAAATTGACGAAGTTTGTGCCCTGAAGCATTACCTGTGCGAGCCACGCGTTGTTGTCCTTATTTTTCGATACATGACAATCAGAGCAAGTCTGTGCTTCTTTACCCCGAACCGTATGCGGCACGTGCGTATTAAAAGCCTGTCCCGAAAAGCCTTCGGCCGACACTGTTTGCTGTTGCGAATAGATCCACTCGCGATTCTGATTACGCGAACTCACAAGCACCGCCGAGCTCGAACGCACTGGTGCTACCTGATGCCCGGTGACCGTGCCGTCCTTGCCAAGCATAAAGATGTCATCGCGCAGGACCTGGAAATTGTAGGAGGTAAAGTTTCGCGAATCGCCGCCTTCATTGTGTCTGTTTGGTGCCTTGCGGTTTGCTTCCATCGAGAGGTGGCAGCCGAAGCACGATGTCACCCAAGACGTATGACACGCGTAACAAGTCATCGAGCTCTCGCGATGGGCGAGCATTTCCTCGGTCGCCTTCGGGTCGCCCCAAGTCTTATTGTCCCGCTGCATCGTCTTGGCGTACGACGATTTTTCGTTGTAATCGACGTTGCCCGTCGTCACCGTGTCAACCGTCTGAGTAACCTTCCAGCATTTGCCAGACTCTACGATCGCATTTTGGACGATGTCACCGGCTTTTAAGTCGACCGGCTTTCCATTTTCGTCATTGCATTTCTTGGTGCGAGCGGTAGCTGCGGTCAAAACCTGTAACACTGGCAACTTTTGCCCGCTGGGAGATCGAAACTGTAAACGTGTGAGGTCTCGGCCTATGGTCGGCTTATTTGCTCGCTCGCGGAGAGCGATCTCGCCACGTGGAGGCGGCATCGCGGCCGGGCCGCTTGTGATCGTGTTCGCTTTAGCCTTTACAGAACCGTGGCAATCGACACACCCGATCTCGACGGCAGCACGCGGCTCATTGTAAAGAATGCCGGTTCCATGGCTGTCCTGCTTGAAATGGCAATCGACGCAGTGCATGCCGCGTTCCGCGTGAATGTCCTGCAAATGGACGGCTTTGTTCCATTTTTCCGGGTCCCCGGGTGGAACGATCTTGTCTTCTTTGTCGAGCAGATTACCCTTTCGGTCCTTCTTATATACGTTCTTAAACATCCAACCATGCCCGTGCGTATCGGCAAACTGGACGTTCTTTAGCTGTGCATTAAAATCTGCGGTGCCCGACTTTTGCAAAAAGACGGAATCGGACCAAAGGCCACGAACTGACGCTCCCTCAGGATTCTTATCAAGCTTGCGTATCTCATCGCTCTGCGACGGATCGATCTGCTTGTCCTGCGGATACATATACTTGCCGTCGGACTCGTTGTCCCACCAGGTGCGGCCGAGGTAGGTCGCAACCATGTTCGTGCCGGGATGCATATGGCACGTCATGCACTGCTGCGTCGGTATCGCCGACGTGAACTGATGCTTGATCGGATGGCCCGATTCGCGACGCGGAATGCTGGTGTCTGCAGATTCTGAAAAGCCTTGATTACCAGACTTTGCATATGGTCCGGAGGCAGCTTTGCTCGGGTCGTTGGCGTAGATCACATGACAACCCGCACAACCAGCCGCACGGTAATCGCCCGCGTGATCGTTCGTGCCCATAAAATTGAGCGTCGGATCGAGCAAGCGTGTTTTCTGCAAGCCGAGATATACCGGATCTGTGCGGTTATTCGTGCCCAGGCCGCGAGGGCTGAGGCCTTTGTCGGGTTTGCCGTTCTCTTCTTCTCTATCAGGATTTCCTACCTCAAGACGGCGTTTGCCGCCACGCTCGAAGACACGAAGAACATTACCCGGCTGAGACATCTCCCAACGAGGAAGTGGTTCGAGAAATGGCAAATGGCCTCTTTTCGCCTGATCTTCGCGGCTTGGGGCTGGCTGTTGGATCAAGGCCTGAGCAATTCCATCTTCACTATAGCTCTCGCCAAACTGCGGATCTTTCATGTGAAATCCGCCGTTATTGTAGAGAGCAGCGCCCCAGAGCATCGCTCCGTGCGCCATCATTCCACGCGAAACGTTATTATTCTCGGCGGCGTGACACTCGCCGCACGCCTGGCTGATGACGCGAAAATCGCTCGGATTTACGAAACGAACGAACTCTTTCGATTCTTTCGCGAGCAAAGTGTTCGAACGTTCAGGATTGTTGCTGCCACATTCACCATTTTTGCAGCCCCATTCCTTCGGAAACTTCGGCTGGACATGAGCATCCTTCGCGGTGATCGCGGCCGGATTGCCGCCGTGACAGCCTGTGCAGGACATCCCTTGAGCGTCTTTGCCATCAACTAACTTGTCATAAACATCGCCGGTCGCAGTGTACTTGTGCATCGGTTCAATGTTGTTGTGACACTTAACGCAACCCTCGAGACGGGGCGGCTCCGGAGTGGCCGTAGCGGCAAGGGGAGCCGCTGAAGGTGCAGGTGTCAGCGTCGCCGTTTGAGCTTCGACCTTTCGACCGAGCGTATCGCTCCTCCACAACGCTACTGCCGAGAGGCAGGCAAAGATCACCAGTGTAACGAGCTTGATGCGGGCAGAATTGTTAAGTTTAGTGGCCATGGCCGGTTAAAAAATGAACTTCATCTGGCTAAACAATGTGTATTGCGGCTTCGACGGATTGGGCACGTCGCCCGTACAGAAATTAGGTATCGGGCAATTCTTCCCGCGATTTGTATAAACGTCCTTAAATCCCTTGCCCGCCAGAAAAATGTTGCTGCCGAAAGTAAACGTCAGGTTATTGATCAAAAACGGCCGGTAAACAACGCCGAGGCTGAGGTCGTAGCCGATCTCGTGTCGCACGCCGGGCTGAAACAGCACATATTCCAGCGGCTCAGTTCGGTGAAACCGCAGATAATTCGCATTAAAAACAGTCTTTAACGTCTGCGTCAACTCCGCATCGACGCCAACGTTATATATAAAGATACCCGGATTAACAAAGTTCGCCTGGCCCTCGGTCTTACTCGAACGCAGGCTCGGGAGCAGGCTGTTGCCCTGCACGAGGCCGATCTCGGTCGAGACGAGGCGGATGCCCTGTCGATTCCAGTATGAGAACTGTCCGCCCACGAAATTCGGATCGTCAAAGATCGCGTCAAATCCCTTCGCCTTGTCATCCGTCGGGTTGTCGTCGCCCGAGGCAAAGAACATTGACGCCCTGAATCTCAGCCAGTTCTTATCGATCGAAGCCTCGACCGCCGCCATGTGTGCACGGATATTTGTCTTCTTGGCTGCGATCGGATTAAAACTGTCCTTTCCGAAAGCGAAGTAGTAAGAATTCGTCAGATTCAAAATGCCGATATGCCCGTCGCCATTGATGCCGAAGTAACCGGCCTGCACATTGTGCTGACGCGGCGTGCCGACAAGTGCGGGCCTCACGAGAAAGCCATTCGTGTCGTAATGCCGCTCGCCGCGGTCATCGTTAAACGCCCCGACAGCCTGTATCGTGTAGCCTTTCGTCAGGAAGTCCTGCCGGAAAACATTTGCGATGTAAACGTTCTGTTTTCTGAATTTCCACGCATTCAGATTACTGTTCGTGTCCTTGTCGAGCTGATGAAACCACGCCGCGTTGAACTGTATCTTGTTATTCGAAAATGCTCCGAAGGTCCGTACGCCAAGGTTATTGTCCGAATACAAAAAGCCTCTAAAATCGGCGTTAAAAGCCTGTATTCCCGCCCGGACCGAGACGCTGTCGTAGTTGTCGTTAGTGTCAAAAAGCTTGACCTCGCCAAAGGCCTCTTCGAGCGAAACGTGCGTGTCGGTACGGGTTGTGCCGCGTCGAACGTCAATGTTCACGATGCCGTTCTCGCGGGCGTTGAGGTAGTTCGGGATGCTGAACGTCGGCGAGATCTTGACCGCCCACGAACGCGGCCTGAACACCGTCTGGCCTTTGAAAAACTCAAACGAAAGCTGCAATGTCTGGCTAAATGAGAAGCTCTCGGGCCGCCCGAAGAAGTTGTTACTATTGGGGTTAGCCGTACTGACGTTGTTGCCCGACGGAGTTCGCCGCAGCTCGACGCCGGTGGTCGAGACGGCTGAGAGGATCATGAAGTAATCGTTGCCGATCACCGGGATGTCGCCCTTGATAATGCTCTGATCGTATGGGTTGAACCACTTGCCACGCTTGAACGGAATGTCCCGCCCGCGTGCTCCCGCATCGCCGTAACGGTCGTAATCGGGGAAGAGATATCGCCAACGGTCGCGGACCTCGCGAGTGTCTGGCGGTGCTGTAACAACGGGCTTGCCGTCCGCCGCAACCGCCTTCGAAGGGTCGGCCACCACAATATCGATCTTGCGTTCCGAGCCGTCGATAATGACGTTCTCAAGCGTCGGGCAGACCTGCGGTGCGGAGCAGATAATATTGGCAAACGTGCCATATTCAGCCGCCTTGCCACGGTCAAAACGTGCCTCGTGCGGTGCCCCAACGCTTATCCGATAAGCTCCATTCCCAAGCTTTATCGAATAGCTGCCATCGCCCCGCGTACGCGTCTGCCGCGAGTCTGAATTGGTTTGGTTTGTTACGTTTACCGTGACTCCGGCAAGAGGTTTGCCGTCACTCGTCACCTTCCCGGTCAGCCGCCCGCCGGACGATTGAGCGAACGCAGACGTCAACCCGATGATCACCAGAGCCATCAACCAAACGACAAGTTTGGGAAAACCTGAGGAC
The DNA here is from genome assembly GCA_031408595.1 of Acidobacteriota bacterium. Lineage (GTDB taxonomy): Bacteria > Acidobacteriota > Blastocatellia > Pyrinomonadales > Pyrinomonadaceae > OLB17. The sequence goes on from JANNWQ010000170.1 coordinate 6,714, forward strand.
ATAAGCACAAACGCCTACTGACCGATTTCTAAAATTTCTAGCGCGATTCTGGCATAGATCGGCAAAAATGACAACTTTTTATTGATGTAGGTAACAAGTGTTTTGTCCTGAAATGCATGGAACACGCTTTTTTACGTCCCAGAACGCCAAAACGGTATTACCCACACGCACAAAATATGACCCATGAACACTTTTTATGACCGCGATTTATGACCAAACTGAATTTCGTATGAACAAAACGCACTTTTTATGACCTCAAGCGTTCCACCCTGGAACAGACCGGGTCTGCGTTCCCGGCCGAAGACGTCTTTCAGTCGTCACCCTAGTTGAAGTAGAATGGTCAAATGTTTCAAATCCCATCCCGGTTTCGGGTAATCGTTATCGGCACCCTTGTTCTGCTTTTGGCGGTCTTTACACTTTTTCAAAGTGGCGGCCGCGTTGTGCGGGCTGATACGAGTATCGGAAATGTGCCGGCTGGCACGGCTCCATCCAGCGTTGCGGTCAATCCGGTTACGAACAAGATGTACGTCGCGAATCGAGACAGTGGGAATGTCACTGTGATCGACGGCCGCAACAACTCGACTACGACCGTTGCGGCTGGCTCAACTCCACGTGCCATCGCCGTTAATCCGACGACGAATCGGATCTATGTCGCTAATGAGGGCAGCAACAACGTAACGGTGATCGACGGC
>JANNWQ010000171.1:0-3842 GCA_031408595.1 Acidobacteriota bacterium
CAGGTGCCGATCCAAGCGGATCTGGGGCGGAACTCCGATCTATTCGGGTTTGGATCTCCAATTCGTGCTTTATCTCTTTCAGTGCCCGGGCCATTTCGTCAGCGGTTTGGTAGCGATCCCGCTTGTCCTTAAGTAAGGCCTTGAAAACGATCGCTTCTAACTCGGGCGGCAGATGAGGTAACCTCTCTGGTTCTTTCATCAGCACGGCTGCGATGATGTCGGTAATTGTGTCGCCCGCAAATGGCGTTTCACCCGACAGCATCTGATAGAGAACGATGCCAAAACTAAAGATATCGGTCCGATGATCAATATTTTTGCCGCGAGCCTGTTCGGGCGACATATAGTTTGGCGTTCCGATGATGAGGCCGGGGTGCGTTTGAAAGCTGATGTCGGTCGCATCTCCGGATGAGGCAGCGGCCTGCTCCGACGGTTTTGCCAGGCCGAAATCAAGGATCTTTACGATCCCGTCTTTACGGACCATTATGTTATCGGGTTTGATGTCGCGGTGAACGATTCCGGCGGAGTGTGCCTCGGCCAACGCCGCTGCGATCTGGATACCGATATCGAGCGTTTTATCTATTTTCAACGGCCCGGCCCGGGCGTAGTCGCTTAACGTTGTGCCGTCAATAAACTCAGTTGCGATAAAAGAGATCCCGTCCGATTGGCCGATCTCGTGAATAGTGATGATGTTCGGATGGTTTAGAGCCGATGCGGATTTTGCTTCGCGGACAAATCTGCCCATCCGGTCGCTGTCGCCGACGAACGCCTCGGGAAGCATCTTTAGCGCAACCTTACGGTCAAGTTTTGTGTCCTCGGCCAGATACACCTCGCCCATTCCACCAACACCGAGGAGTTTGACGATCCTATAATGGGCGAACGTCTTGCCGGGTTGGCGGAACGGTTCCTTCGGTTTTGCAAACATCTCAGCGGCGAGGCGGCCGGGCGAACCATCGATAAAGTTGCTTGAAGCCTGATCAAGGGCAAGCAGGGATTTGACCTCCGAGAGCAAACCAAGATCGTCTCCACACGCCTGACCAAGAAAAGCCCCGCGATCATCGGGCGAAACCCGCAAGGCTGCGTGATAGATCTCTTCGATCTGTTTAAGTCGCTCTGAATCCATTAGTTGCTCTCGTTTCTTTGAATCCGTTATCAATTAACGGGCGAATCCAATTTTGAAGCAAAATTTTCAGGTTGTAAACACTCTGCTGTCTGGCACGAGTGGAAAGAGGCAATTTGATGTCTTTGCGGTAAATTTAAGCAGACTTTGAGGAGAACTAATATGACTAGAACAATTTTACTACCATCTATCCTGGCCGGAACGGTCGCCATCATGGGCGCCTGCGGCGGAACGGCGACGAACACGGCTAATAGCACGAACGCCATGAAGTCCAATACGGCTAACACGATGGCCAGCAACGGGGCCCCGGCTAATAACACGGCAACGGCACCCGCCAGCACTGATCCTATCGTTGGCGGAGCTCCGATGTCCAAGACCAAGGACATCATCGACAATGCTGTGAATTCAAAAGATCACACGACGCTCGTTGCGGCTGTGAAAGCTGCCGGATTGGTTGAAACGCTCAAGGGCGCTGGACCGTTCACGGTGTTTGCTCCCGTGAATGCGGCTTTTGACAAGTTGCCAAAAGGAACCGTTGACACTCTGCTAAAGCCTGAGAGCAAGAAAGCTCTGACGGGAATCTTGACCTACCACGTCGTTGCCGGTAAGCAGGATGCAGCGTCGATCGTCAAGGCCATCGAAGAAGGTAAGGGCAAGGCTACGTTCAAGACCGTCGCTGGCGGCTCGCTGACCGCAACGCTCGAAGGCAAGGACGTTATCCTGACCGACGAGAAGGGCGGCAAGTCGAAGGTAACGATCGCTGACGTAATGCAGTCAAACGGCGTGATCCACGTCGTCGACAGCGTACTGATGCCCAAGTAAGTACTCGCAACTGAGTGCCAAAAAGAGAAAAAGCGTGCGAACTCTCCTGTCCGCACGCTTTTTCTCTTTACCTTATTTTGCTATCTGCTAGCCCTTTCTAAGTTCCGTCAGAACCTGCTTGGCAACTGCCTTGAGCGTATCAAAAACGCCGGTGCCGTTTGTCGCGACCGCTTCGAACATTGGTTCGCCTTTGCGTTGGAGCTCGTGCGTGAGTTCGTCGGCAGGGATGACGTTGGGCAGATCGCGTTTGTTGAGCTGTAGGACGTATGGGATATTGTTGAGGTCGTAGCCCTGCGTTCCCAAGTTTTCTTCGAGGTTGTAGAGCGACTCGATGTTGGCGTCCATGCGCTCTTCCTGACTGTCGGCGACAAAAACGACACCATCGACGCCTTTCAGGATCAGTTTGCGCGACGCATCATAGTAAACCTGTCCCGGCACGGTATAGAGATGAAAACGAGTCTTAAACCCGCGAACCGTACCTAGCTCAAGCGGCATAAAGTCAAAGAACAACGTTCTGTCCGTCTCGGTCGCGAGCGAAATGAGCTTGCCTTTCGCCTGCGGAGCGGTCGAATCGTAGATGTACTGCAGATTCGTCGTCTTACCGCACAAACCCGGGCCGTAATAAACGATCTTGCAATTGATCTCTCGTGATGCGTAATTAATAAAAGTCATATGATGAGTGACCGGGAAACGGTGAACAGTGACAGGAAGGAACCCTACTGATCCTGTTTCTTCTTTTTCAAGTGTTTTGATAATCCAACCAACATTCTTCCTATCGAATCGGTCTCGGCCTTTAGTTCGGTGTATTCAGGCTGTGGTAGAAACCCCAACTTTGAACTGATCAGCAACTCCGTTTCAACTTCGCTGCAAGACCCTTGAGCTATTGCCAGGAATTGCAGAAACTCCTTGTCCGACTGCCTTGCTGCACCTTCCGCGATATTTGCGGGAATCGAGACGGATGCTCTTCGAAGCTGTGATGTAAGGCCAAATCTTTCGTCCGATGGGAAGTCTTTAGTTTGCTTATAAACCGACACGACGAACTCAACCGCCTTTTTCCAAACTTCGAGATTTTCGTGAGGCCTCATACCCGTCACCTGTCTCTAGCTAAACAGGCTATCAATGTCGTCGTCCGTGATCTCGGAGAAGAACGAATTCTGGTTAACACGGAATGCGGCTGAGTCTTCTGTTGCCTCATCGAGGATGGCGGCGACGTCGAAGCTTCCGCGTTTTGAGCGTATCTTGACCAGACTGAGCGTCGAGCGTTCGTCAAATACGACTACGAGTAGTGCTCTACCGATGATCGAGATGAAAATGCTCTCGCGTTCTCCCTCATGAAAAACGGAGGGGAATGTGTCTTCGCCGATCAGCTTGGCCATCGAGCTGGTCGCGGCGACATTACCTGCAGCCAAGCTCGCAAAGCTGGTCGTATCCATATCGCCAATTTCGCCGTGAAAGGCGATCGGCTGTCCGTCGCGGTCTATCAAAAAGACAACCCGCGCCCCACACTCGGCCCTGACCCTTTCTAAAACGGCCTTCAGCTTGTGAAACTGGTGTTCCTGCAATATAAACGGCGTATCTGGCATTGTGTTTTTCGGGCAGAATCCCGACGAGGTAAGTCTAACGCTGGTAGATTGTTATTGGCAACGCGACCGAAGAGCCCAAGTGGCCGCAAAAACTAATTTAACACGGCAAGGCACACAACGACAAGCTTTTTTTGATCGCCCTGATAAATCTTGGCTGTTACTCGGAAACTGAACAAAAAAGAACCCCCATCCAGAAGGATGGAGGCTCTAAATGTTTATTTAACGTTTTACCTTAGTTTTGGAAGCGTCGTCGAAATGTCGTTTCCAAAACCATCTACTAAGCTCGGAGTGCCTCGGAAGACGATCGAACCGTCACCATT
>JANNWQ010000172.1:0-1854 GCA_031408595.1 Acidobacteriota bacterium
GAGATCAACGAGCGGTTCAAGGCGTTCAAGACGATGACGCATTTTGACGAGATCCCCTTTGAGAGAGCAACAACTGCCTAACGTTCTTATCTTCGTGTCTTTTGTGTCTTCCCTTAGTGTTCTTTGTGATAATTTCTTAAATCCGTTAACACAGAGAACACTAAGGGAAGACACGGAGCTCACAAAGTTGGTGTATAGATGGATCCGAAGAAAAATAGCAATCCGCTCGCTCGACTCGAGCAACGCAAGCCCAGCTATCCGCTGATCGCGGCGGGCGTGGCGTTGTTTGTTGTACTGATCGCGGGTGTAGTGGTTTCGGCGACGAATGAGAATACGCTGATCCCGATCTTGTTTGTCGCGGCGGTGTTGCTGTTCGGTGTGGCGGTTTTGATCAATGTCGCTCGCACACGGAAGATCGAGGCTCTCGACGATCGCAAGTTCATCAACTGGGACGCAGCGATGCCCGAGGTTCAGCGGCAGAATGTAAATGTCGAGGTCCGCGAACTCGCCCGTCTGCTCGGCGTTGGCGGCGACAGCCTGACCGACCTGCTGTCGGCCTATATAGTCGCCGAGGATCTCGCCCTAAGGCAGATCCAGCAGGAAGAGAACAAGCCGCTCATGCGTCACGTTAGCATCGGCCGTATGCCGTTCGACGGTATTCTGGTCGATCAGGATATGATCACCTGCATCGAAACCGCGTTCCTCGTCGTGCCCGACGTGCGGCAGGAAAAGATCGAAGCGGTGCTAAAAAAGATCACGCAGGCCAAGAAAAACTTGGCCGAAATGAAAAGTCGCCTGCGACTCAAGCTGATGCTCGTCCTCGTCACACAGCTCAGCGAAGACGAGGTCGAACAACTCCGCGGCATGCTCATCACCCGCAGATTTACCGATACCCCCGTCGATATCGACATCAGGCTGCTGGATTTTGAGATGTTGCAGAAGGTTTATGTTAGTGAATAGTGACAGGTGACAGGTGACAAGTGACAGGCAGGAACTTCTTTCCTGTTACCTGTCACCGTTTACCCGTCACCAACCAAAGCTATGCTTCAAGACAAAGTTGGAATTATTTTCGGCGTCGCGAACAAGCGTTCGATCGCTTGGGCGTGTGCTCAGGCGGCGGCGGCTCATGGGGCTAAGATGGCGTTTACTTATCAAGGCGAACGGCTCAAGGAGAACGTCGAGGAACTTGCGGGGACGCTCGAAGACTCGCTCGTTGTGCCCTGCGATGTGACGGATCAAGCGACGGTCGATGCGGCGTTTGACGCCGTGGCAAAGAAATACGGTCGTCTGGATTTTGTGATCCATTCGATTGCGTTCGCTCCGAAAGAAGCTCTCGAAGGTGAATTTGTCACAACCACTCGCGAAGCATTCCGCACCGCCCTAGAGATCAGCGCATTCTCGTTGACCCAAGTCGCACTTGCTGCATCGGCATTGATGACCGAGGGCGGCAGTATTGTGACGATGACCTATTACGGCGCCGAAAAGGTCGTACCGAGCTACAACGTCATGGGCGTCGCCAAGGCGGCACTCGAAGCCTCGACCCGATACCTCGCGGCCGATCTCGGCAAGAACAACATCCGCGTCAACGCCATCTCCGCCGGCCCGATAAACACTTTGTCCGCTCGAGGCGTAAAAAACATGGGCTCTCTGCTCGGCCAAGTCGCCGAAAAAGCTCCGCTCAGACGCAACGTCACCCAAGCCGAAGTCGGCAACACCGCCCTCTTCCTCGTCAGCGACCTCTCGAGCGGTATTACGGGCGAAACGATCCACGTGGATTGCGGCTACAATATTATGGGGATTTAATTGGTTGGGTCCATTGAGTTTTTTGAGTTCATTGAGCCTAGATCTTCGTCG
>JANNWQ010000173.1:0-11868 GCA_031408595.1 Acidobacteriota bacterium
TCAATATCTCGACAATGCCGTCGACATATTTCGTAAAGAGTGCATTTCCGTCGCCATCAGACGTTCCCTGTGCCGCCAGCGAACCGGAGATCACGATCGCTGTCTCGCCGCTTCCCTTCACATCAAAGGTGACCATGATGATCGCCGTTGGCATTGCGGAAGCTGTAAATGGCGTTGTCGAATCGATCAGAATTCCGATGCGTCCGGCCTCGGTCGCGTTAACGGTTAGGACCGAACCCTCGGGTGCCGCACCGCTGAGAACCAACCTTGGGTTTGCAAGCTTTGAGCGATCATATTCGATCGTGAAACTCGCCGCTGTCTCGTCGCCATAGGCTCGCATTTCGACTGGAACGGTCACTGTGCTTCCACCCGGCCGCGACGCCGTTCCGATCTTGATCTCACGCCCGAGATCGATCTCACTGTCAGCAACAAGATCGCTTCGCCCCTCGACGAATCGTCCCATTACCGTTGGACCACCAGCGGCAGTTAGCGGATCGAGTCCGGTCGCATAACGTCTTGCCTGAACAACGTCCGTAGCATTGATCGCACCATCACCCAGACTTGCCCTCGGAGCAGTGTCAGCACGCTGAGCTTCGTTAAAATCACCGTTCGGAGTGTCGAGGCCAGTTGCAAACCTTCGGAGCTGTACAACGTCTGTCGAAACAACGCTTCCATCACCCGTAAACCGATTCGCCACATCACCCTCAAATCCGAAAGGCGTCGGAGTAGCCGTCGGCGTCGCGGTTGGCGTCGCGGTTGGCGTCGCGGTTGGAGTGGACGTCGGAGTTGCTGTCGGCGTGGACGTAGGTGTCGCAGTCGGCGTCGCAGTCGGTGTTGCCGTCGGCGTCGCAGTCGGTGTTGCCGTCGGTGTTGCGGTTGGTGTTGCCGTAGGCGTCGCGGTTGGTGTCGCGGTTGGTGTCGCGGTTGGTGTCGAAGTTGGAGTTGCCGTAGGTGTCGGCGTTGGCCCAACGACCGGACTTTCAAAGGCGCCTTTGTCTACTACGTCACCGATGATGCGGGGGAATCCGAATGCCCGCCCGTCGGTCGTCAGAACCGATCCGTCGAATGGATCGATTGCATTTCCATTTACACCCGAATTCACGGCAGGACTACCGACGTTAATGCTGTGTGTCGGAACGGCTCCACCATTGTCCGCGAGGACTCCCAGCTGGGGATCGACACCGATGACATCGTTCGACTGATTGAACGTACCGGCCGGAAAACCGCTGACATCCTGGACCAGGTTGCCACCGACAGACGACACGAGCCCGGCCGCACCCGCGACATCCGCACCGCCGCCCGGGGCCAGGTTGTTGGATAGGACAGTGTTGCCAAGGCTAACGAATCCGTTAGCACGCAGGCCTCCGCCTCCTCCGACCGTTGTACGGTTAAAGGCGATCGTTGAATTGCGGATCGCACCGCTCGTTCCGCCGATGCAGGCAGTTCCCGACCCGCCGGTTCCGGAAGTGTTGAAGTTCGTACTGATTGTCGTATTTACAATGGATATCGACGATGTCTGGATCGTTTGGAGTGCGGAGCACTGGCCCGCCGAATTATTATTGATGGTCGAGTTGCGGATCCTGTGAGTTCCGCCTTGTAGCTCGAGGGTGGACAAAAGCGAAAGGTTATCTCTAACTATCACCCTGTCGAGCGTCAGATCCGAATCCCCGATGAGAAACACCGCCGAACCGCGGCCATCCGTACCGCCGCCGGTCGCCAGCCCATTGGCGAGCGTCAATCCGGTCAGCGTAACGTCCCCACCTGAGGCGATGGCGAATATTCGGTTCGTTCCGCCGCCTGATATCGTCAGCGTGTCTGCATCAAGGCTGGGATACCCGATAATATTTACATCATTATTGTTGTTAATGAGAATCTGGCTGCCGCCGAGGGTCATCGTGCCGAAGACATTTGCGGCCATAGTTATGTTGTCAGTCCCGGGGTTGCTTGCGGCTGCCTGAACCGCCTCGCGAAGACTGCAATCCAGATCGCAAACGCCGTCGTTGCTGTTTGTCAATTTGTTTACAACGAGATTGTTCCCTCCAAGCTGATCTTCGAAAGCGCCTTTATCCACCGTGCCGGCAGCAATTCTCGGGAATGCGACACCACGGGCATCTTGCGTAAGCGGGGTAAGGGTAAACGCATCCACCGCAACGGCATTCAGTCCGGTATTGCGGGCCGGGCTGCCAGCCTGAAGCGGGAGCGTATCAACCGGGTGGCCGCCTTGCCCTGAATTCGAAGGTGCCAAAAGCGGGTTTTGACCGACCGTGTCGCCCGGCTGTGTAAACGTTCCGGCCGGAAGATTTCCGGAATTCCCGATCAGATTGCCCCCAACCGACGTTACCGTTGAGGCGTTACTTACATACAAATCATGCTGGGTTGTATTATTGCGGGCGACTATCGTGTTGCCGATATTCAACGTCGCACCAAATTCCAGGTCAAAGCCGCCGATCGACAGGGAGCCGCTATTATCCACGATTGTAGAATTGCGTACTCGCGCAGAGCCTTGTGACACACACAGCGCACCGGAATTATTATTGTTATCGATAAGGTTGCCCCTGATCGTTGCGTTTGACATGAAAAGCTGGCCGCTGGATTCTCGGATCGCCGAGCATGATACAGCAGTGTTTCCGGTAAATGAGGAATTCGAAATGCGATGAAGTCCCGTATTCAGGTAAAGTGCCCCGGCGACACTTGCCTCGTTGCCCCGGATGGAAACGCGATTGAAATTGATGTTAGCCGACTGGACGTAAATAGATCCACCCCAATTCGGTTGACCTTGTCCAACACCGTTTCCCTGCACGAGGATCATATTCCGCAAGTGAAATGTCGCACCCGTAACAAAAAAGTGTCGACTTGTGTTCGAACCGGACAGAAAGACCACGTTCGTCCCATCGAGATCGCCGTCTATGGTGATCGTCTTGTCAATCACAATCTCCGACCCGCCGAGCGTGAAGGTCTGGCCTACAAGATTGCTGTTGAATTCGACCGTATCGCCGTTTATAGCGACAGCGACCGCCTCGCGAAGCGAACAATCGGCATTGCAAACTCCGTCGTTGCTGTTTGTTGATTTTGTTACTGTCCAAGTCGCCGCCTGCACGGCAGTTGCCGAGCCAAAGAGAATCATTGTAAATAGTCCGATGAAGATAGCTTTCAGAGTCAAGGTTTTCATTGTATTTCTCCGTAAATAATTTCGCCGAATTTCCGGCCTCACATACAAATGCGAAAGAAAACGCAAAAACCTATCATCGAGTGAACTCTTTTTTTCAAGGAACCTACACTCGAGACTTTTTTCGTTTCTGCTACGAATATTGCGTTGTGGTAAAATTACGCAAGTTTTCCAAACGATCAATGCCAGACGAGCCGCAACAAGAAGTAACGGAGCTTTTGCAGAGATGGGGTGCAGGCGATGCGGACGCGCTTGAGCAGTTGACGCCGATCATTCACGCTGAGCTGCATAAGATCGCTCACCGATACATGAATCGCGAACGCGACGGGCACACCTTGCAGACGACTGCACTCGTGAACGAGGCGTACATGCGGCTGATCGATTGGAAATCGGCGAAATTTGAGAACCGCGCGCACTTTTTCGGCGTCTCGGCGCAATTGATGCGGCGGATTCTGGTCGATTTTGCACGCAAACGGCCGAAAGTGGACGACAAGCAGGTCTTTCAGGTGTCACTGGACGAGGCGTTCGAGGTCACTAGCGGAAAGGACGCGGATATCGTGGCCCTGGACGAAGCTCTGACGGAATTAGCCAAATTCGACGAGCGAAAGGCGACCGTTGTCGAGCTAAAATTCTTCGGCGGCCTCAGCGTCGAAGAGATCGCGGAAGTTCTAAAAGTCGCCCCGATCACCGTCATGCGAGAATGGCAGAAAGCAAAGGCATGGTTGTATTTGCAGTTGAATAATGCGTAACAAACGCGGCTGTGCCGCAATGGTGAGCGGAAAGGCTTGCCTTTCCGAATAGAGTCAATATGAAGAACGGAGGCTATGCCTCCGGCCTGGAGGCATAGCCTCAAATCATTTTTTCTAAGCGTGCCGGAAAGGCCAAGGCTTTCCGCTCACCAAGTGGGCAAAGCCCAAAAAATCCTGATCAATGGATCCAAATCGTTGGAAACAGATCGATTCTCTTGTTGACGCGGCCCTCGACGTGCCGGAAGGCGAGCGCCATGCCTTTATAAAGCAAAGTGCCCACGGCGATGCCGATCTGGAGCGTGCGGTTCTCGAACTTCTCGCCGCCCAAGGCCAATCGAACGAATTTCTACAGCATTCCGCGATGCGTATCGTCGCACATGCGATCGCGGTCGATCAGCCCGAAGTCAAGGCTCCATCACTTATCGGACAAAAGATAGGGACATACCGCATAGAAAAACTGCTCGGAGCGGGTGGAATGGGCCAAGTCTATCTTGCCTTTGACGAAAAACTGCGACGCAACGTCGCTCTCAAGATCCTCCCAACCGAATACGGAAAGAACGACGAACGCGTACGCCGCTTCGAGCTCGAAGCCCGTGCCATTTCTAAAATAAATCATCCGAATATCGTCACGATCTACGACGTCGGCAATGCTGACGGAATTTATTACATTGCGACCGAGTATGTCGAGGGCAAAACGCTTCGCGATCTAAGCGCGGGCCGATTTAAGCTCCGCAATGTGATGGCAAATTCCATCCAGATCTGCGACGCTCTCTCCGCCGCCCACGCCGAGGGCATCATTCACCGTGACATCAAGCCCGAAAACGTGATGATCCGCAAGGACGGCTACGCCAAGATCCTTGATTTTGGCGTCGCAAAGCTCTCCGACGTCGGCTCTGAAACAATGTCGCAGCTAGGCGGCAATACCGTCAAAGGAATGATGATAGGAACTCCGGCGTATATGTCGCCGGCCCAGATTAGCGGTGATCAGGTCGACCACCGTACCGACATTTGGAGCGCCGGGGTCGTGCTTTACGAGTTTCTAACCGGCAAGAATCCCTTCAAAGGGACTTCGAGACAGAAAACTTTCGAAGCGATCTTATCGTCCCCCCCCCCCCCGCCCAGTTCGATCAACCCGGAAGTGCCGCCCGAGGTGGATGCGATCCTGGAAAAGCTATTCTCGCGAGACAACGGTGGCGGATACGCGACCGCAAACGACCTGCGCGCGGACCTAAAGGCTATAAAGCGAGAACTGGATTCGTCGTCGTCGATGGGCATCAGCGGTGAAAGTTCATGGACGGGGAATGCCCGATCGCGGAACCGGCGTCGCTGGCCGATGGTTGCCGCGACGACCTTCTTAGCCCTCGCGATAATTGCCGCTGGGGCCTGGGCAGTATTCTTTCGGAACCGTTCGACCGGCACCGAATGGAGCCGTGCGACCAACGTCCCCCTGACGGATAGCCAGGGAATAGAGTTTTTCCCGTCGATTTCGCCGGATGGCAAGTCTTTCGTTTTCGCAGGTGAAACTGATGATAGCTTTGATATATATTCCCAACGTGTCGGCGGCAAGACCGCAAGAAACCTTACGCCCAATTCTCCCGCCGAGGACACGCAGCCCGCGTATTCGCCCGACGGCGAGCTGATCGCATTTCGGTCAGAGCGTAAGGAAAAAGGTATCTATCTGATGACCGAGGGCGGCGAGAATCTTCGCCAGATCACGGATTTCGGCTTCCATCCATCGTGGTCGCCGGATAGCAAAGAGATCGTGGTCAGTAAATTCGGCCGAGATCAGCCGAATGTTCGTTCAGTGGGCGACAACGGACTTTGGATCGTAAACGTAGAAAGCGGTGCCAAGCGCGAGTTGACGAAGGTTGAGGCATCATTCCCGTCCTGGTCACCAAACAACAAAAGGATCGCCTACTGGTATCAATCTTCGTCGATTAGCAAACGCGAGATAGCGACCATACCTGTCGAGGGCGGCGAGCCAGTGATCGTTGCTAAGGATTTTGCCACCTCGAACTGGAATCCGGTCTGGTCACCCGACGGCCGTTTCCTTTATTTTGTCAGCAGTCGGTCCGGGAGCCTCAACTTTTGGCGCGTTCAGATCGACGAAACTACTGGCAGTGTTCTTTCTGAACCCGAACCGGTCGGAACGCCGTCCAAGTTCAGCCGGCATATTAGCTTCTCACGCGACGGTAAACGCATGATCTACGTCCAGACGAGCGATCAGGGCAATATTCAGGGAGTGGAATTCGATTCAAAGACTCTCAAGACCGTCGGCGAGCCATTCTGGATAACGCAAGGTGAACGCGAGATCACCCGGCCCGAGCTTTCGGGCGATGGCACACGTTTCGTGATGCGGTTGGTGAAGATAACGCAGGACGACATCGTGACCGTCAGCCGCGACGGGCGCGAGTGGCAGGACGTTACAAATGACGCACCGTTTGATCGGTACGTCCGATGGTCTCCGGACGGCAAGCGAGTAGCCTTTTACTCGGACCGCGGCGGGACCGGGGAGGTTTGGGTGGCGGATGCCGATGGGACAAATCTGCGTCAGTTGACCTTTCAAAACAGTCAAGAGACGGCGTCAGGATTCCCTGTCTGGTCACCGGACGGCAAATTTCTGCTGTATACAAATGTTACAGCCTACCTCTTTGATCTCTCAAAAGACTGGAAGGATCAGACGATCGCGCCGTTGCCGCTACCACCACCTTCTGACCGATTTGTCGGCTGGGATTGGTCCCCGGACGGGAAACGTATTGTCGGCACACTTCACGAGGGACAGGTTGGTTCGTTGGCCTACTACTCCACAGAGACTAGGACGTTTAAGAAACTCGGACTATCAAGTGGGTTTGTACCAGCCTGGCTCCCGGATAATCGCCATATAACGTACACTATGGGCAAGAAAATAATGATCCTCGATAGCGAAACGGGATCGATCAACGAGGTCTTGTCGAGTCCGACAGTGCGCCCCCGCAGCCCCTTTGTCAGCCGTGACGGCAAACTCCTTTACTACGCCGGCCATACGCTCGAATCCAATATCTGGCTGCTCGACCTGACAGACAAACCCTAGACCAAATGGATAATGAAAAATGGATAGTGGATAATGTAGCAAGATAAATTATCGACTGTTTGTTATCGATTATTCATTTATTGTATGCTCAGATTCTTTAACACGCTGTCACGTCAGGTCGAGGAATTTCACCCGTTGGAAGAAGGCAAAGTGCGGATGTATATCTGCGGGCCGACGGTGTGGAATTTTGCGCATATCGGCAACTTTCGCACGTTTGTCTTTGGCGACGTGCTGCGGCGGTATTTGAAATTCAAAGGTTATGCGGTCACGCACGCCTTTAATTTGACTGACATCGACGACCGGATCATCAACGAAGCGGCGGCAAGAAATATCTCGATCGACGAATTTACGGCTCCTTACATTCAATATTTCTGGGAAGATTTTGACGCTCTCGGCAATGAACGCCCCGAGGTGACGCCGCGAGCGACGCATCACATTGCGGAGATGATCGACATCATTTTGAAGCTACTCGAAAACGGCCATGCATACGAATCGGACGGCTCGATCTATTACCGCATCACGGCTTTTCCTGATTACGGCAAACTGTCAAAGATCAACTTCTCCGGCAACCGCGACGGAGGTAGTGAGCGGATCGACACGGACAAATACGACAAGGAAGACGCTCGCGACTTCGCCCTGTGGAAACTCGTCGGCCCCGAGGACGAGCCCGGCTGGGACGCTCCTTTCGGACGCGGTCGTCCTGGCTGGCACATCGAGTGTTCGGCTATGGCGATGAAGTATCTCGGCGAGACGTTCGACCTACACGCGGGTGGAATGGATCTTCAGTTCCCGCATCACGAAAACGAGATCGCCCAAAGCGAAGGTGCGACGGGTAAGCAATTTGCCAAATATTGGCTGCACAGCGAGTTCCTCAAGATCGACGACGTGACGATGTCCAAATCAAAGGGCAATTTCTTCACGTTCCGTGATCTGCGAGATCAGGGCTATTCGGCTCTGGCGATCAGGTATTTGCTTTTGAGTGTGCCGACGCGGAAGCAGCTGAATTTCACGTTCGAAGGCTTACAAGGTGCAGAATCGACGGTCGAGCGGCTACGAAGTTTTAGACAGCGCATAACGGAGACGAAGGTTTACGACTTTGGAGTGAATTCAGTTCTTGCCGAGCGAGTCGAAGCCTCAATCAGAGAGTTTACAGAGGCCATGGATGACGATTTTAACACGGCCACTGCACTTGCCTCGATTCATAATTTGGTCCGCGACGTCAACACGGGAATGCAGAGGTATGGCTTGCTTGAACAGGATAAGGAGCTATTGCTCGAGACAATCCGAAAATTCGACTCCGTCCTCGGCATCTTCGGCACGGCGGACGAATCGTCACTCGACGCCGAGATCGAAGCTCTCGTCGAAGAACGTCAGGAAGCACGCCGCAACCGTGATTTTGCCCGTTCGGACGAGATCAGAGATCTGCTGGCTGAGAAAGGAATTATTCTGGAAGATACAAAAGATGGCGTGCGATGGAAGCGGAAATAGAGTTATTTTTCCAACAGCAACATGATCGCGTCCTCACTAGCCGCCGATGTTGTCTTTCGTTCAACTATTCGATATCCGGCGACCACAAGATTTCGGATCGGGGGTTCCGATTCTGAAAAAGTCTTCGCACGGTATGCGAGCCAAAATCTGGGATAATTTAGATCAGCGAGATCTTTGATTCCAACGATCTCCTGACCCCGCGGCAAGAAGTACGCTTTATCTTCAACAACGCCATCAATTCCCGTTAGTCTCCAGATCGGCGGTTGACTCTCATCCTTTCGACCTGCAAACCAAACGTGATAAGCGATCAGATCTTCCGTCGCAAAGATCGGTTGGCTTTCATGCGCGACCGCCGAGGCCGCGAGACCTTCCCACGCACACCACGAGCTCTTTTGCGACGCCATCCCCGATCGGATCTCAAAGCCATAGCCGGCAAATGACACGAGCAAGCTGACCGCGGCCGCCGGAAGCCACTTCACGCTCTGTGAGGTAAGAATCATTGCCGCATAGATGCAAAACGGTGCAAAGACGACGATCAAATGCCGCGTTCCCCACATCGAATACGGCAAGAGCCAACTGGCGAGAAAAGCGATTACAACCGGCAGCTTGATAAAGGCGAGTAGAAAATAGGCATGCCTTCGATCGTTTTCGCTGAGCTTCTGCCAGTTGATCAGGTAAACAACCGCCGTAATAACAATGATGAGCAAAACTGGAATGGTGACCTGAAGAACAGATATCGGCTCGGCACTGCTTGTCTGAAAATAGAACGGCTCAACAATATTAAGAACAAAGGTAACCCCCTGACGGATGCCTGGGCGCGACATCCAGCCAATGTTCTGTTCGAGGCCGGAACCCGATCTCGCTGCCATCAGAACCGCGATAGCCCACGGCAAAAAACATGCGAAAGTAACGCCAAACATCACAACGATCCGTCGCCATTTTATGCGTTGGAACCACAAGATCAGCACAACCTCGGACAGCACCACAAACCACCCGAAATAGTGCGTGTACACCATCAACACATTGACGATCATGAGGGGGAGAAAATTCTTTCCCTTAACGAAATATCTCGCAAACAGCCATATCGAAAAGAGCGAAAGACACATCAGCAAGCTATACATCCTCACTTCCTGAGCGTATTTGATCAGGGAGCCATTGATGGCGAGAAGAAATAGAGCGACGACTTGCGTCCACTTATCTAGCTTTAGTTCACGACAAAGAGATAGGAATGGAAAGATCGCGATGAACGCGAAAATGACGGGAAAAAGCCGCAGCCAAAAGACGCCTTCACCGCCGATGCCGACCCACAGTTTTAACAGAATATAGAAGAGAGGCGGATGTATTAGATCCAATGAGACGAACCAAAGCACCGTGTTCCAAGACTGCTCCGCCGCATGCACGCTGAATATCTCGTCAAACCATAGGCACGAATCCGTCAGCCCCCAGAGCCGGACAGCCAGATAACCGATGCACACCGCTCCGATAGCAAATGCCCACAGTTTTTTCATCCGCTACAAGCTAACATTCGGGCAGAGTTTGCCGCCGATGCTGGTGTAAGCTAGGAGAACTTCTTTGAAAGTATCCGTGTCGCGACAGTACGACAGGCAGCGGTCGTATGGCTTTGAGTAAACGTGCAGGCTGACGGCACGTTCGGCGTATTCAGCGAGGTTGAGTATCTGGTGAACGGGTTCCTCGAGTTCAACCTTGGCAGCGAGGCAATCAGAAAGCTCAAAGCTGTCCGTTTCGATCAGTTTGCAATAACCGCGAGATTCGTCCACCTCTGCAACCGCAAAATTTTGCCCGCGAAGCCTCCCCACCGGCACCGTCATCCAGCATTTTTGCTCCGAATGATTATGCACCCGCGAGACTTGCCCCTCGTCCCAGCAGATCGCCATCATTTCAAAACGATCGTCTTTGTAGATCAAATTTCGCGTATAAAAACGCGAGCTCCAATGAAAATACTTGTCGATTGAATCGACTTCGACCGGCGTGTCAGCGAGAAACTGATAGACGTTGTCGCAGGTAAATTCGTCGTCGCTGATGGACCTGAGGCCGCTGATGATATGTTCAATGTGAGGCATATTGGAAATGGAATTGTAACAAATAATCGTGCGCCTAGAGCAGCCCGCGATGATGTCGGTTCCGACGTTCTAGAACCTCACATTTGCCGTCCACGAGCGGGTCGCCAGTCTCGCGGCAGCACGGATTTACGCGTGAACACGTTAATCCGGTTTTCGCCAGCCTGCCGAGCGTGTCCTGTCCTATCGCCGACGGGTGAAAACAATCGCAGCAAGAAAGCTGGTCAGCATTGAACTTGTACATCCATGCGGCATCGGAATATCCGACGGTTGTGCCCAACGCCTTCATCGCTCCGCCAACCGTTTGCCCGCCGATCATCAAAATCTGTGACGTACCTCCGACCGGAATCGCTGCATATTCAGCAGTTACAGCCGCGAGCGTGTCGCGAAAGCCTTTCATCGTCGTGTATGTATCTACTATGCGATCGCTGGCGCAATTTCGAGTTAGCGACTGGCAAATACTCACGGCTCCCCAGAGAACCTGGCACGTGCCGCCAATCTGACAATTGGCTTTGCTGCCAAAATTACAGAGCTGTGAAACCCGAACGGGAGCCGAAACGCCAACACGCGTATTGCCGATAGTGATCAGAACATCCAGTCCTTTGCGCAGTTCACGCTCAAATGCAGCGGGTGTTGTCTTGCAATAGTTCGCCGGGTCGAGATCGGTGCTTGAGCACGAAGCATTCACTTTCGTTTGAGTGCCCGAGCAACTGTCGTTGTGTCCGAGGAAAACCACCGCCAGACGCTGCCCGTTCTGGGCTGCGAGATAGGCTTTGACGTTATTCGCTTGATTTACAAGGTCGCGAACAAGGGTTGCTCCCGAGGCTGCATGATTTGCCGTCGGTGCGAAGATATTAGTACCGGCGTCGCATTCGAGGCGTTCGAGGAAACTATAGACCCCTTCATTCCCTGCCGAGCAAAGCGCGGCTCCATGAGTATCGCTGGTCAACCAATTGAAATTTTCTTGATCGCCGTTCGAACACGGGAACGCGCTTCCGGCATTAAATCCCTTGCTGATGCTATCGCCCGCGACATCCATCGCCTGCACACTGAGCTGGCCATTTGCGCCCGCAACGAGCGGAAAAATCATAAGAAAAAAAGCGATCGTCTTTTGCATAAGCACTTGCATATTGAGGTTTATTCTCGAAATAATACACCACTTTGGTTCCTAGTCACAGCAGATCGTTTCTTTGCACAATCAAATCGCGTCACTTATAATATTGGTTTCGTTACATTTGCTCGTTGTTCTACGGAGGAGTCGATTTTGCCAAAAGCAGCAACCCGTCAAAAAACGGTAGCCAAGACAACTAAAAGTTC
>JANNWQ010000174.1:0-4188 GCA_031408595.1 Acidobacteriota bacterium
GATGAATGTCGGCGACCCCGACCACGCTTTTGCCGTCTCGCGTCTGCCCAACGACGGCGTCGGCCTCGCCCGGCTCGAATTTATCATTAACAACCACATCGGCATTCACCCGATGGCACTGGTAAATTATCCGAATCTCAAGAACCGAGCCGATATCGAGACGATCTCAAAACGCGTTCTCGAAGAAGATCCGAAAGAGTTTTTTGTCCGTTCGCTCTCCGAGGGCGTCGGCCGCATCGCCGCTGCGTTTTATCCCAAACCGGTGATCGTCCGTATGTCGGATTTCAAATCGAACGAGTACGCGATGCTGATCGGCGGTAAGGAATTTGAACCTATCGAGGAAAATCCGATGATCGGTTTTCGCGGTGCGTCGAGATACTATGATGACCGGTACAAGGCAGGTTTTCGCCTCGAGTGTCTCGCTCTGTTGCGTGCCCGCGAGGACATGGGCCTGACCAATATCAAACCGATGATCCCGTTCTGCCGCACCGTCGAGGAAGGCGAAAAGGTGATCGCCCTTATGGCCGAGCACGGCCTCGTCCAGGGCGAGAATGAACTCGAGATCTACGCGATGTGCGAGCTGCCGGCGAATGTCGTCTTCGCCGACGAATTCCTGCAGGTCTTCGATGGCTACTCGATCGGATCGAACGACCTGACACAGCTTGCACTCGGACTCGACCGCGACAGCGAGATGGTCGCTCACCTTTTTGACGAGCGAAACGGTGCCGTCGAAAAAATGGTCGCCATGGCCATCGAGGCCGCGATCCGATGCGGCAAAAAGATCGGCATTTGCGGCCAGGCCCCGTCGGACTATCCCGAATTCGCCGAATTCCTCGTCCAAAAAGGCATCAACTCGATCTCACTCAACCCAGACACCGTCCTGCAAACGACGGCCCACATTCTGGCAACTGAAAAAGCGACACGTCCCAGAGGCTCAGAGACGCCGGCGTAGGTTGCCCGTGCCCCATACGTCCCAAGATATATCGGTCGAGTTCAACCACGTCGCGGGCTTTGCGTAAAAACTCCCCAGATTTCACGCAAAGCTCGCGAAGGACGCACAGAAAGAACACAAAAAAGATCGGCTACTCGCTCCTTTTTGATTTTCAAATACCCAGATCTTCGTCCCGTCGGACGATGTATGCGATGAATCTTCCCCACGGCATCGGCCTCCCCAAGCCTTTGCCA
This sequence comes from Acidobacteriota bacterium, assembly GCA_031408595.1. Taxonomy (GTDB): domain Bacteria; phylum Acidobacteriota; class Blastocatellia; order Pyrinomonadales; family Pyrinomonadaceae; genus OLB17. The sequence goes on from JANNWQ010000174.1 coordinate 1,186, forward strand.
TTTTTGACGCTAGCACGAGTTTATCGAGAAATATATAACGATCCGCCGATAACGTCGCATTTCGCCGATAATGTAGCAAAACGCCGCTATCGCCGATAACGTCACTATTCGCCGCCAATGCCGATAATTTTTTCGAGAATCTTATAGATATGATAATCTAGTGGTTGCTCTTATGAAGGCCATTTCCATCCTCGGCTCGACCGGCTCGATCGGCTGCAACACCCTCCAAGTTATCGATCACCTAGGCGACACGCGTGTCGTCGCGATGGCGGCGGGACGCAATGTGGCGAAATTTGCGGAGCAGATCTCGAAATACAAGCCCGAGGTCGTATCATGCAATGCTGAATGTGCCGAGGAACTAAGCCGTGAATTACACGTGCTAAAGGCAGCGTTGCCAAAGATCGAGACTGGCGAAAGCGGCCTGATCGCGGTCGCAACACATGCTGAGGCTGAGACCGTCGTCTCGGCCACCGTCGGTGCAGTCGGCTTTGTACCGACATTGCGGGCCATCGAGGCAGGCAAGCGTGTTGCCTTGGCCAATAAAGAAACGCTCGTAATGGCGGGCGAATTGATGACGGCTGCTGCAAAAAGTTCTGGTGCTGAGATCCTACCTGTTGATAGCGAGCACAACGCGATTCATCAATGCCTTCGGGGAGAAAGATATTCCGAGGTAAAGAGGCTCATCCTGACCGCGTCCGGCGGACCCTTTCGTGAGAAAACACAGGAACAGATCGAAAACGCTACGCGCGAAGAAGCTCTAAATCACCCGAACTGGACGATGGGCGAAAAGATCACGATCGACTCGGCGACTCTGATGAATAAAGGGCTGGAAGTCATTGAAGCTAAATGGCTTTTTGGTTTTGAGGCTGAGCAGATCTCGGTCGTCGTGCATCCGCAATCGGTCGTGCATTCGATGGTCGAGATGGTCGATGGTTCGATAATCGCACAGATGGGTGTGACCGATATGAAACACGCGATCCAATACGCCCTGACCTATCCAGACCGCCGCGAGAATTGCCTCGCACCGCTCGATCTGTCAAAACTCAGCCGGCTCGATTTCGAAGAGCCTGATCTCGACCGCTTCCCCTGCCTCGGCCTTGCTTACACGGCGCTGAAAGCCGGCGGCACGATGCCCGCCGTGCTAAACGCCGCGAACGAGATCGCGGTGAAGGCATTTCTCGACGGCCGCATCAAGCTAAACGAGATCGCACAGTTGAATGCGGGCGTGATGCAGGCCCACTCGGCGGAAATAGTCGCCGATCTCGAGACCGTTCTGCGTGTGGATCAATGGGCGCGAAACGCTGCCGAGAAGCTGATCGCGGTCAAGGCCAATTCGGCGGCGATAGCGAGTTAGTTGACGGCGGCGGACATGCGGCTTACACTTTTTATGACAACTACTTGTGCGTTTCAACGGTCTAACGACAAGTGACTTTATAGGATCAACGATGCCTGATTTTTTAATAGCAATTTTAGCGGTTCTCTTCGTACTCGGCGTGGCGATTAATATCCACGAGTTTGGCCATTTTATCGTGGCCAAGATCTTCGGAATGCGGATCGAGGCGTACTCATTCTTCGGTCTCGGGCCGCGTGTGATCGGCTTTAAGTACGGCCATACAGATTACCGCATCTCGGCGATCCCGCTCGGAGCGTACGTCAAACTTTACGGTGACGAAGGTGCCGGGCCACTCGAAGCGAAAGACGATTCGACCGAGCCTGTGCCCGAGTCGGAGCTGTATGAACTGCGGCCGCGTTGGCAGAAGTTTCTCGTTATGCTCGGCGGGCCGTTCATGAATATCGTGCTTGCCCTGTCGATACCCTTTACATTGGCATTGATCTACGGCGTCCCGGCAAATCCGGCTCCAATCGCTGGCTTTGTAAAGGCCGAGGGTGCGGCGGACAAGGCTGGTATCAAGGTCGGCGACAGGATCGTCAATTTTGACGGCATCGAAAATCCTTCGTGGAATCGCATCGAGGATGGTGCTCTTCTCATTCCTGAAAAACAGGTTCCTGTGATCGTTGAGCGTGCCGGCCAGCGAGTGCCGCTGACCCTGACTCCTACCAAGATCACCGAAAACGGCCAGTCCGGCGGCATTCTAGAGATGTCACCTGATGCAGGTACCGAGCCAGTCGTCGTTGGCAGCTTTGACAACGAACTTCCCGCTGCGACATCCGGCCTCCAAAAAGGTGACTGGATCACAAGCGTTAACGGCAAGCCGATCCGCAACACTCAGGAAATGAAGATGATGGTCGCCGAATCAAAAGGCTCACCGATCATCCTCGCCGTCACACGCGGCGAAGAGAGAAAAGAGATCACGACAAACGCCGTCCAAAAGAATAACGATTGGCTGATCGGCATTCGCTTTGACACGTCGTTGCTGACCAATCTCGAACCGGTCGGCATCGGCGGTGCTGCTGCCGAGGCGGTCGACAAAAATCTTAGAATTTTACGCATGACCGGCTCTGCCCTCGGCCAGGTCGGTACCGGCGAACGCTCGGCCCGCGACACCGTCTCAGGCCCGATCGGCATTGGCCAAGTGATTATTACAACCGTTTTCGCCAGCGGCTTCTTCGGCTTGTTGTCCGTCCTGATGTACATCTCACTTAGCCTCGGCGTGATGAATCTGCTGCCAATCCCAATGCTCGACGGCGGCCAGATAATGATGCTCGGTGTCGAGAAAGTAATGTCTTGGTTCGGCAAAACGCTGTCGATGGCCGCAAAAGAAAGAATTCAATTGAGCGGCCTCGCTATCGTGCTGCTCCTGATGGTCACGGTTATTTTCTTCGACGTTTCGAGATTGATCGGAATGTAGTTAACAACGGATTTACGCAGATTACCACAGATTAAGAAAAAATAAATCCGTGTAAATCTGCGTTAATCCGTTGTTTCATTTCATATGACACGAATTTCAAGACCAGTGATGGTTCGCGACGTGCAGATCGGCGGTGGTGCGCCGGTGGTTGTGCAATCGATGACAAAGACCGACACGACCGATGTCGATGCGA
>JANNWQ010000175.1:0-6018 GCA_031408595.1 Acidobacteriota bacterium
GACGCCGCTTTGAGTTCTCGGACAATTTTCCGCCGCCAAGATCGATCAGCCACTCACGCAAGTCCGTCCGCGACAACGTCAGCAATTCAAGCTCATTCTTACTCGCCCAAGTTCCCAACTTTCCGAGATCATTCGCGTAACTATCGATCGAATTCGCCGCCAGGCCTTTCTCGACGCGGCAATACGACAGATATTCGCGGATCATGTCGCGTTTTGGCGGTGCGTCGAGTGGCATAGTTTGGCAGTCCTCGACTCAATACTACGTGCCGGATACGCCTAATGACAAGAAAATTCGTCAATCCATGCCGTGATGATCGCTTCGATATTAGAACTTACTACTTTTGTCGCAGCCACCGAGTGTCTCGACGAATGCCCGGTTAGCGTCGAGCATCGACCATGCGCTGGAGCGTGCCAGGCTCCAACTTCGGAGGTCGTGGCCTTCTTCGCGGATCGTGCAATAGCGGTTGGCGAGACGATAGATCACGATCTCGCGATCGTTCTCGCTCATGTCGGGGAACGCTTCGAAAATGGCCGGAAGAGCATCATCGCTGAGCCGCGAATTGTAAGCTGCATCGAACTCGCGGCCCTGCTGCATAAGGGCGATGTTTGTCTTGACGATAAATGCATCGGGGTTCAATGCGTGCGTGGCTCCGAGGATCAGGAACGCCGACCACAACGCTCCCCACGCAAAATGCTGCCTCGCACCGCGAAGGACGGTGAATCCAAACCACAGAAAGACGATCGCCAGCCACGTCATAAATATCAGCGGATAGAGCCTGATCGTCGTCATGCCGTAACCCAGATCGCCGGTCAGCAGAACCAGCCGCTGAACGGCCGACGCCATGATGACGAAGAGGAGCACGATCTGGATTCCGGCGAACACGCGAAACAGCTTTCCGGCGAGCGGATTGTCCTTGCGGATCAGCCAGTGCGCGGCGAGTAGGATCGGCAGAACAAGACCGGCGACTGTTACCAGTTCGCCAAAGCCACGACGGGCGTACTCGGCGAGTTTGAAATCAGGTGTGTTTTGAACCAACTCCATTCCGCCGAACAGATATGGAACCTGAACGATCACAAAGCTCAGGAACAGCAAGTTCATCAAGCCAAGGACCACACCGATCTCGACCGTGCCCAGCGTAAATGCCTGTGGCATCAGCGAGTTGTCGAGGTCTGCCCAACTCCATTGACGCGGCCCGTCCGAGGCCTTTTCTTCAGTTTTAGATTCGTCGGTCTTAGCATTTGGTGCGTCCGAGACATTGATATGGTCGACTACAGTTCGATCGTCGGGTAGCGTCACGGGATATTCGCCCGATTCTGCTTTTACACGATCGAAGCGGCTTTCGTCGGGGGTTGCGGTCTCAGCTACTTTAGTTGCTTCAAAGATACCTTCGGAAGCCTCGGCAGAGCTTATCAAAACCCCTCTCAGATATCCCGCCGACAGCCAGCTAAACACTCCGAAAAGCAACACGTGTGTAAACACGATCTCGGGCCGCACGTTGAATATTCGCTGCACCCAGCCCGCGTACACTGCATCGGCGGCGACGAACAGGCCGCCGAAAATCAATATCAACGGCGTCGCGATCGCCACTCCTCGAAAGGCCGAGAACGCGTGCTTTCGCCAGCCGCTGCGTGGGATATCGCCCCATCTCACGTCGTCAAAGAGCAAGACGAACGGAGCACCGATCGCATTAAGGGCGGAGCCGACGAATCCGGCACCGTAATGAAAGACACCTGCGGTCGAGGTCGCGACCTTGAGTTTTGGGAGGAACAGCACCGACAGAATCATAAGGATCGCGAGTCCGTCGGCTATTCGCAGTTCGATCGAATCACGCCATGCAAACATCGACGCAAAAAACACCTGCGCCGCAAACAGGCCCAGCGTCTGCCAAGTCAACTGCTCCGGGGCACGCCGGTAAAGCACCGTGAGCATACCGGCGACAAACACCACGTTGAACAGCGTGACGCCCAGCCCCCACGGATCAACCCGCAAAAAAATGTCGCCCGCGACCCCGATGATCAAAGCGACCTGTAATATCTGTAAACCTGTCTTAGTGCGTTCGTTCATTTCCCTGTAAAACCTCTCTGATCAATGACGCTTTCGATATGCTGTTCTTGCTGACTATTTGACGCTCGACATGACATTTTGTTCCCTGAAGTTAGCATTAAGACCAATTCAGGGAGCTGCAATAGTTTGCAGTCCGTATTTTTCGAAATTCACCTTATAATCCGCAATCTCATCGAAGTTCTTGAGTTCATGGATTTCTATATCGATCTCTCCCAATTTCTCGGACTGATTTCTGGGCACCGCGTGCGAGCTCACATAGATTTTCAATTTGTTTGGACTGGTTTTTCGGTAGAATATTTCATCCGTATGGAAAACAATACAGTCGCGTTCGGCCCTTGTTCTGAAATCGACCGGGGGTGATGTGCATAGCCTTACTTCTTCGTGATTACCCGTAATGCCCCAGATCATCGCGGTGACGTATAATTTTCGGTCAATGTCTATGAAACGAAGTGTCTGATAATTTATGCCAGGCTCAGAAATAAATGGAGTAGAAAGAAACCACCCGACAAATCCGCCCGAAAAGGATCCGAGCAAAAACCCCAAGAACAGACATAGAAATTTCATTTTGAATTCCTCATCAAGGCTCAGACTCGTTTCATCGCCTTGATTAAGGCCTCCATGTGATCCAGATACCGCGTTAAAGCCTTTCGGCCATCCTTGGTGATCTTGTACTCCGTTAGCGGCATTCGCCCCTTAAAGGATTTCTCGAGCATCACATAGCCGGCATCTTCGAGCTTGCGGGCGTGGACGCTGATGTTGCCGTCGGTTGTGTCGAGCAGTTTTTTAAGCTCAGTAAAACTCAGCTTTTCGTTTGCCGCGAGTGCCGAGATGATGCCGAGCCGCATTCGCTCATGGATGACCTTGTCGAGGTCGTTCGAGACGTTCTCGGCCGCACGCGCAACGGTCAGGCCTGTGCGTGTCGGTTCGTTATTTCTTAATGCCAGATTCTTTGCCATATGAGATCTTTTTTGCCCGCGAAACACGCGAAAGAACGCGAAAGGAAGGAAATTTGAAAGGATGAATTGAATGGAAAAAAATCAGCTCGTATAAATGAGGGTATTTTTTCGCGTCCTTTCGCGTAATTCGCGGGCTAAATTTCTTATCCGCCGTACCTCCGGGCGATGATAAAGCCAAACACAACATGCAACACGCCAAAGCTAGCCGCCATTAGGTAATTACTGAACGACGAAGGCAGTGCGAATGCCGCGGCTCCGAGTATCAGAAAAAACCAGCCCATTACCGGAATGATGCGCACCGAAAATGCTCCGCCGCAAATGACTGCCGCTCCGTAACAGAGCATCCAGACCGGGGCCATCATTTCGTAGTGTTCATAACGCCACAGCCCGAGCGTGATCGCGATACCGGCGATAAGCGGCGGGGCAAAGCTGAGTGCGAATTTTTTTGAAGGAGTGGAAAGCAACGAAGACTCGACGATCCTAGATTTTTGCCACATTGCCAGTAATCCGATCGCGAATGCCAGGCCCGCTTCGACAAGCCATGTCACTAACCAATCCCGAAGATATATCTGCTGTGCCGCAAAATACGCCGCGACCAAGGCCGTCACGCCCATCAGCATTCCGCCGTATCCAGGCACGGCAGTAAAGCTCGTCGATCGCTCCATCGTCTCGCGGATAAACGCAAGATTGTCGATCGCACGGTCGCCGAGACTTATGGGCTCGTCGCCTTCGTCAACTTTTCGCACTGCATTGCGGTTTGCCATAGTGATGTTAGCTTATGCCAAAGTATTTGTTCTGTCAAGTACTTTTTATTATAAAGTACAATATTTTTTGGCCCGGACGATGCTTTTGTCGTCAAAAAAGAGTAGAACGTAACATATGTATCGAAGCTTGATCTCAGCCGTCGCTCTCTCGCTCGTCCTTTGTGTGAGTAACGCTCTCGCTCAAGTGAGCGATGACACCATCAAGGTCGATACACGGCTGGTTAGCGTGCCGGTGGTGGTCAGCGACCGCAACGGCCGGTACATCCCGAATCTGGCCCGCGAGGATTTCACCCTTCTTCAGGATGGAGTGCCGCAGCGAATAGATTTCTTTGCGACGAACGAAGAACCGCTTACTATTGCGTTGCTGATCGACACTAGCCAAAGCACACGGCCGGTGCTCGACGACATTAAGGACTCGGCCAGATCGCTCGTCAAGCTGTTGAGGCCGCACGACCGGGCGATGATTGTAGCCTTTGATTACACCACCCATGTTTTGTGCAGTCTGACCAGCGACACGAGGGAGCTGCGAAAGGCGATCGATCAGGCTGAGATACCACGAGGCATTGTAGGTACAACGCTTCGCGAGGCAGCCTTTCAGACAATTGAGACCACGTTTCGCCCGATCAAGGGACGAAAGGCCGTGATCATTCTCACCGACGGCAAGGACTTCGGCAGCCGTATCGCCGCTGATGATCTGCTGAATTCACTCGAGGAGAGCGACACAATGGTCTATTCGGTGATGTTTCAAACTGACGAGCGGAACTCATTCCGTCGCACAACTTTTTCCGAACGCGGCATCTATGGCAGGCGGTTTCCGCCACGCAATCCCGCGACTCTTCGACGTATCGAGCGCATGGCCCAGATGAATCGCCAGGCTGAAGAATATTTAAGGCAGATGGCTGATCTGACGGCGGGGAGGTTCTTTGCGAGCACAGACGGTAGGCTGAAAGAGGTTTTCGAGTCGATCATCAAGGAACTCAGACTCCAGTACCGCCTAGGTTTCTATCCACCGGATGAGACAGGCAAAAGCGTTCTGCACGAGCTAAAGGTAATAACCTCTCGTCCTGAAACCGTGGTCCGGGCTCGCGCAAATTACCGGATCCAAGCCAAATAGACAGTCATTTTCAACTTAAAGATTTCGGTGGACGGGAGTTTGGCGTATAATTCTGCTGGCGATGCTACGAACGATTTTAGCAATTGTTGGCCTGACGCTTTTTGGCGGCGTAATCTCTGCTCAGGACGTTAATGTTGCGGATGTAATAAAGGTCGATACGCGTCTTGTGAGCGTTCCCGTAATCGTCAGCGACCGGAACGGACGGTACGTGCCGAATTTGACGGCTGCAGACTTCGCTGTTTTTCAGGATGGGTCGCTGCAGACGATCGGGTTTTTCGCCGCGATAGAGGAGCCGCTGACGATTGCCCTTTTAGTTGACACCAGCCAGAGCACACGGCCGGTCCTGGAGGATATCAAGGAATCAGCATATTCATTCGTCCGGCTTCTTACCCCGGTTGACCGGACGATGATCGTCAGTTTTGATTACAGCACCCATGTCTTGAGTCCGCTCACATCGGATCAGGAAAAACTAAGAAAGGCGATCAGATCCGCCCAAATACCGGGCGATCTCGTTAGCACCAGGCTTCGCGAGGCCCTATACGATACGATCAACGACTCATTCTCGGGCATAAAAGGGCGAAAAGCGATAATTCTGTTGACGGACGGCAAGGACTTTGGCAGCCTTATAACGGAACACGATCTGCTATTTAAATTGCAGGAAACGGATACGCTTTTGTACACCGTTTTTTTCAAGACGGAGAATGTTTGGCGGCGACGTGATCGCGTCGAGCGGTCCAATCAGGAAGCTGAGGAATTTTTGCGAAATCTTTCCGCGACAACGGCCGGCCGTTCTTACTCGAGCAAGGATGGCAAGCTAAAAAAGACGTTTGCGACCATCGTAGAAGAATTACGGTTTCAATACCGCCTCGGTTTTTATCCGCCGGAAGAGATCGGCGAGAAAACTCTGCACGAGCTAAAAGTCAAAGTTTCGCGCGCCGAGACTGTCGTTCGGGCACGATCCAACTATCGGATACAAAACAAACCCAAGTAGATCGGTTATTTCTTTTTGGCGGGAGTGTTGACTATATCGCCGAGATTCTCGACGGGTGGAGCGCTCGGGTCAGATATCGAGAACGTGAGCCGTTTGCCCTGCATGAGGAAATTCTTGCCGTTCCATTT
>JANNWQ010000176.1:0-4160 GCA_031408595.1 Acidobacteriota bacterium
TTTCTCACCTTGGGCATTTGCTTGTCGATACTGGCGATCGCCCTCAATGTGGGATGGATCATCCTTAGTATTCGCGAGGTCGCACTTCTTATATTTGGTATCGTCTTCTTTGCCCTTATAATCACCGGACTGATCCTGAACACCGTCTTTCTCGTTCGCGAAATACGTCGCAACGAGCAGCACGATGCATTTCTCAACGCTGTAACTCACGAGCTAAAGACCCCGATCGCCTCGATCAAGCTCTATCTCGAAACACTCAAGAATCGCGAAGTGTCTGAAGAGAAACGCCGCGAATTTTACGACATCATGCTCGCGGATAACGAGCGTCTGCTCGGCACAGTCGAGCAGGTCCTGCAGGCGAGCCAGAGCCGAGAGAAACAGCGGCTAATGAACCTCGGCGATCAGGAACTCGGTAGTGTGCTCTCCGAGACAATCGATATTGTCTGCTCAAGGCGGCATCTCGATCCAAGCACTATTCGGTTTACAAAACCTACCGAGGACGTGAAGGTCCTGGGTGATCGCTCGGAGCTGCAAACCGCTTTCGCAAACCTGCTCGACAACGCATTTAAATATTCGGGCGATGATCCACGAGTCTCCGTAAAACTAAGAAAGAGCGGACGTTCAGCAGAAATTTTCTTTCGCGACCACGGCATCGGTATCGGTCGGAGTCATCTCAAACGTGTCTTTAGACGCTTTTATCGCGTCCCGGGCGCAACAGCCGTTCCTGTAAAAGGCACGGGCCTCGGCCTGCCGATCGTCCGCTCCATCATCGAACGCCACGGCGGCCGCATCGTCGCCGAGAGCAAAGGCGAAGGCCAAGGCAGCACTTTTATCGTTAGAATTCCATTGGTATGAACATTCTTATCGTCGAAGACGAAAAACATCTGGCCGATGGCCTCAAATTCAACCTCGAGGCCGAAGGACACGACGCTGAGGTCGCCGAAGATGGAGCTGTCGCGGATTTGCGTCTGAGCGAAAAGCGGTTCGACGCGGTTATTCTCGATGTAATGTTACCGGGTATGAACGGTTTTGACGTTGCCCGTGCGATGCGCGAGCGGGGTGATTATTCGCCGGTGCTGATGCTAACCGCGCTCGGACGACCTGAGGATGTGCTGCAAGGTTTTGACGCCGGTGCTGACGACTATCTCGCCAAACCATTCGATCTCGGCGTATTGCTGGCACGCCTGCACGGTCTCCTGCGGCGGAAACATTGGCTACAAAGCGAGCTGAGACCGACAACCAACGGCAGCGTCTTAACCATCAATGGCCGCACCATCGACTTTGAAAATCTCGAACTCAGAAACGGCGACGAACTCGTCCGGCTTACGCTCATGGAAACCAAACTCCTCCAGTACCTCATCGAAAACGAAGGCCGCGCCATCTCGCGAAAGACCATCCTCGAAGAGGTCTGGAATCTCCAGGAAGACACCGACACCCGGGCAATCGACAACTTCATCGTCCGCCTGCGCAAACATCTCGAAGACGAGCCTAATAACCCGAAGATCGTACAGACGGTGCGAGGTGTCGGTTATAGGTTTGCAAAACCGGAAGGGTAAGAGTTTTTGTCCGCGAATGACGCGAATGGACCGAATATAAGATGAGAAATAACTCTTCCTTCCTTTATTCATATTGATTCGCGTAATTCGCGGGCAAAAAGATCTTCCCTACAAAGCATCGCGATAATCTAGCCTCGAAACAACACGAACTTGCTCCCGCCAACCCTCGTGCAGTTCGAATCGCCACACTTCGATCTCCGGCGAGACTGCTCTTGCGAAGAATTCAAAATCACGATGAAAGCTCCACGCCGGAGCGGCTAAGTATACTATCGCCGCCTTGTCGAGAATTTCGCGGCCGTTGAACAGGTCGGCAGCGGCGAGGATGCCTCGGCGGCGTTGTAGCTCGATCTTTCGCCAGTAGTCGATCGACTGGAAGACCATCTCGCGGTCGGGTTGGGTCTTTAGTTCAATGATGACGAGCCGCCCGTCGCGGCGGATGGCGAGCAGGTCGATCTTGTCGTTGGACGAGCGAAACTGGTTGTAGATTGGCGACAGGATCAGGTTAGCGTCAAGCAGACGGATGTCGCGTTTTAGGATCGATTCGAGCCACGCCTCGGGAGCCGTGCGATAGTATTCGTGGCGTTTATTCGGAGCCGTGGCAGAACGGTTTAGAGACAGCGAGGTGATCAGTTCGTCAAGATCATCCGAGTTCTCCGCCAGCAGCGGCCGTCGATGCCGCCCGACGCCAAACCATGCTTTTTCCTGCCCCATCATCGTTCGAACGCGCGCGAACGGCAACCCGTTCAGCCGCAACGTCTCGCCCTGTTTGGAGTAGATCAGATCGATCGCGTCAGGCGCTGCTTGTATTAGACGGCTCGCGGTTTCGGTGGGAAACGGCGTTTCTGGAAGCGTGAGTTTTGGAGCCTTTTCACGCCAGAGGTCGCGGAGCTTTCGGGTTGGTAATTCGATGAGACCCAGCCGCTCGCCGCCTCTATTGATCTCAAATATGGTTAACTTCATTCGCCAGCGTTCGGTGAGCAGGGCGAGTAGTTTCTGTGCGTTTCTTGCCTGACGCCTTTCGCAGATTATCCAAAGGTCGTTGACAGCCTTCTTCTTTCGCAGGCCGAGCTTTTCGATCCACAGCATTGCCGCCGTGAATGTCGCTTCGACCGTAACCTTGCCCGTCACATCGGAGATCGCGGCGGTAGGGGCTTTATCCGGCGTCTCGAATTCGATCTGAGCAAATCGGCCATTTTCTTCGTTGAGAGCCACGCGTCCTAGTCGAATTCCAGGATCAAATGCGGTAATCAGCTCCGCTATTTCATTCGCTCTTTGCAGACGCGCACGTTCGAGTTCGGCGATCAGATCAGCGGCCGATTCGCGTGGGACGAGACGCATTGTTTCCCGCTTTCTGGCAAACGCTCCCGCTACATCGATAGCGATCTCACCATCGGAATGCTCAAAGCCATTCACCCGCCACGAATGGAATCCCTTGTCGTCGAGAAACCCGAAATGCAGCTTCTCGCCATCGTCGATAATATCGATCTCAGTTTTTTGAAGTGGAAAAGTTCGCCCGAGGTCGCGTATCAATAACCACTCATGGTGGGATGAGATCGCATCGCGTAAGTCGTCTACGTTCACCATTTATGATTCGCGGAAAAGTACCGCATCATGTCCTCTGCCCAATCTGCGTAGCCTTGTTCCGACGGATGAAGCCCGTCCGCAAAAAAGCCATCGAGCCGGACATTCACGGGTTGCGGATAATAGAAAACTCGATCCATATCGCGTGTAAATTCCTTGATATTGTCGTTATGCATCTGCGACAGAGTCCACAATATCGTCTTGACCGGCGGCGGCATGATCGGTGAATGAATGATCATGGGACAGTTCGAAATAAACATAACAGCATCAGGATTCTTTTCCCGTAGAATGCCAAGCAACTCGCTCATGTCGCGACGCCACTTCACCGGGCTCGACAGCTTCATCACGTCATTACCGCCGAGGCCGACCAGAATGTAGTCGAACTGCTCATCCGGCATCTGCGGCACGAGTTCATCGATCGTGCGGCGTGCGGTCACGCCGTTTTTGCCGATCACTTTCCACTCGACAGGCCGCTCGATGCGCTCACTCAATTGCCTGGCAAATTGCCCCGCGAGCGCCAATTCGTGCGTTCTCGCACCGAGTCCGGCAACGGTAGATTCGCCGATGACGAAGAGCTTGGCCGAGTTATCACCTTCGCCATATCGACCGTGCTTGTCGCCCGCAGCGTCAGGCAAAATGCCCACCTTCCAACGCACGATCTGGCCCTGCATCAGTAGAAATGGAGAGATCGGAGCGATCATCGCCGCTCCGGCGATAAAACGCCGCTGCCACCGTGCCAAATTTTCCGTCCCGTTGTCCATGGTGTTCGTTATGATAAAATTTAAAGCGTCGAATGTTTTTGTCAAATCCGCGAAAATCAATACTGCTCATCGCCCTCGTCGCGGTACTCCTTACGGCGTGCGGTTCTAAACCCGCGGGAACACCCGGCCGTGTCTCGCCCGTTGATCCCACATCCGAGCGTTTTCCGTTTCCGACCAAGGAGCCGCAGGAGTATCAGGGGAAATTTGTCGTCAGCGACGGAACGACCGAAACGCAATACTTCGTTGCTCGCAAAGCCGACAA
>JANNWQ010000177.1:0-24071 GCA_031408595.1 Acidobacteriota bacterium
ATCGGCGTCGCGGCTGTCGTAGTCGTCGGAGCTTCTATCGCAGGCCTCAAGACCTATGTGGTCGATAAGGCCTCAAAGATCCTCGGTTCGAACCACTTTATGATAACCCGCATGGCGTCGATGGGCCGTATGTCGGACGAAGAACAGGAGCGACGAAATCGCCGGAACAAGGATATTAAATGGATCGAGTACGAATATGTTAGGGACAACTGCCAAATGTGTTCCGAGGTCGGGGCACAGATAAATTCGGGCACCGACCTTAACCAGGACGGTATCGAAATGCCCTCGGTCCGGATCATGGGTATCACGGCAAACATGTACGACATCGAGGACAAGACCTTGATGGAGGGCCGCTTCATGACGACCGAGGAGTCTCAAACCATCACAAATGTCTGCGTAATAGGCGCGGACGTGAAGGAGAAATATTTCCCCAATTCCTCAGCGGTCGGACAAACGATCAAGGTTAGAGGAGCCCCGCTCCAGATCCTTGGCGTGGAAGAAAAACGCGGAGCATTCTTCGGCGAATCACAGGACAGGCACATATATATACCGATCACCCTGGCCGGCCAGTTGTTCACCCGAACGGGAGGTATCCAACTTCACGGAAAAGGGCTGGATAAAGATTCGTTTAAATTGGCGATCGAGGAGGCTCGGCAATTACTCCGAAACAAACGTCAGCTTATAGGCAGCGAAGACGATACTTTTGGACTCGTTAACGTGGACGAATTTAACACTCAGATGGATCAGATCACCGGTGCGATCGCGGCGGTAGTTGTTCCGATCACACTGATCATTTTGGTGGTCGGCGGAATTGTGGTGATGAACATCATGCTTGTGTCCGTCACCGAAAGGACATTCGAGGTCGGTTTGCGAAAAGCACTCGGTGCCACGCGAAAGCAGATCTTGCTCCAATTCCTGATCGAATCATCATTGTTGTGTGTGATCGGCGGCATTCTCGGGCTGATACTCGCCTTCGGGGTAACGGAGCTCATCACGATCCTCGCCGAAATGACTATGACGATAACAATGGGCTACATCATCTTGTCAGTTACAGTTTCCAGCGGGATCGGAATTCTCGCCGGCTTATACCCGGCATGGAAAGCAGCACGTTTAGACCCGATCGTCGCTCTGACACAGAGCTAAGAAATTTAAACGCAGAGACCGCAGAGAACGCAGACCGTGATAAAGATTGATATTCATGTGACGAATTTAATGTTTCTTTCCCTGCGTTCCCAACTCCCTCTGCGTTAAAAATCTTATGAAATTTAAACATCATTACCCTACGAAGTTCTAAAAATGTCGATGGAGTCGATCCGGTCGCACAAGTTCCGCTCGTTCCTGACGATCCTCGGAATTGTCGTGGGTGTAATTACCGCGATCGTTGTTGCATCGATCCTTACCGGAATGCGTCAGAGCATTGTGGCCATCGTCGAGGACTATGGAACGAACAACATCTACGCCTTTCACCTGACAACCGGCCCGCACGTTCAAAATCGCGACGAACGAAGTCGCAAACCATTGACCGAGGATGATGCGAACGCAATTCTTGCCCAGTCCGTCTCGATCGAGGACATTGCTCTTGTGGCTCCGGGAATAGGCAATTTCGGCCCGAGCTTCGACGACACGATGACCTACGAAGGCCGTAGCTACAGGCGGGCAAATGTAGATGGCGTCTCGACAAACTACGATAAGATATCGAACCTTACGATCCGTGAGGGACGTTTTTTTACCGAGGCAGATAACTTTCAGCGTCGCAATGTCCTGGTGATCGGCGTGAATACACGCGAGGCTCTTTTCCCTGACGAGAACGAATCGCCGGTCGGCAAGGTCGTCCGTATGAACGGAGCGACGTGGGAGATAATCGGTATCATCGAGAAACGCAAATCCGGCTTCTTTGGCGAAAACGAAGAGGACAGCAAAGTGTTTCTGCCGTTTAGAACCGCCCGTAAGGTCGCGCCGCAACGCGACTTTCTCTTGATGGTCATTCAGGCAAAGCAGGCCGAGCTAAACGCGGCAGTAGAGGATATCGAAGGCATTCTGCGACTGCGTCGCGAGGTAAAGTATGGTGAGCCGAACAACTTTGACGTAAAGACCGCCGACGCCTTTATTGCACAATTCGACGGCATCATCGGCGGCGTGGGCCTCGCCGCCATCGCCATCTCTTGTCTCGGCCTACTTGTCGGCGGCATTGGCGTAATGAATATCATGCTCGTCTCCGTCACCGAACGAACAAAAGAGATCGGTATCCGCAAAGCCGTCGGTGCAACGAAATCCGCCATCGTGCTTCAATTTTTGTTGGAAGCGATGACGCTGACATTCTTCGGCGGCATCATCGGCGTCGTTATCGCTATCGGCATCAGCAATCTAATACTGTTGCTCGTTCCGAGCATACCTGCGCAAGTTCCGACCTGGGCCGTGATCGCCGGCCTCGGAACATCCATCGGTGTCGGCCTCGTATTCGGCGTTCTGCCGGCACGGAAAGCCGCGAAGCTTGACCCGATCGAATGCTTGCGTTATGAATAAAAATGCCGCTCGAACCTAATGAACGGCCTATTGAAAATTAGTTTGAGGGCGAGCTATTCACATTTGACTCTCTTCATTGGAATGTCCATTGCCATTTCTTTCTCACCTTGTTTCCCCTCGACCCGTGCAAATAGCGAATCGGCCTTGCCTAACCGGTAGATAATGCGTTGCGGAAAGTCATGTTTCGCATTCTCAAAGACGACTTCGTTCGCCGTTACCTTGATAGCTCCAAATGGCGTTGGAGCCTTAGCTCCCGACGGTTGTGCAATGTAGTAAAGTCCGTGGCCGTTGTTGACTATATGAAGGAATTCAAAGGCAACGCTCTTGGTTCCCTTGGTCGTTTGCGAAGTACCGACCATCAAATTGTCGGTAGCCTTGCCCCAACGTTCGGTTGTCGTCCGACCTTCACCAGAAGTTTCCCAGCAACCCGATATCCACGAAAGAGCGGTGACGTTTTGTTTCGTGTCCTGAGCAAAAGCGGCGATCGAGAACGCAGCGATAAGAGCAAAAATTGATAGTGTATTCATGCATGATCTCCCATAGAAATTTCTATAAGGATGGCCTATTCTCACGAGTCTTGTCTTGTAAAAATTCGACAATCTTACGTTCCGATAAAGGCCTCGGCCATGCGGTTTTCGTCACGCAGAAACGCGGTTGGACTCTTGCCAGCAAACTCGTTGAACTCACGTACAAAATGCGGTTGATCGTAGAAGCCAAAACGCAGAGCGAGGCCGGGGAGGTCATCGGCTCGCTGAAACTCGCTCGCTGCGATCACGCTCTGAATTCGAACAATGCGACTGTAGAACTTTGGAGAGACGCCGACCATTTGTTTGAAATGTCGCTCGAGTTGACGCTGGCTGACACCAAAATGCCTCGCCGTCTTATGGATCGAAACGATCCCGTCGTTGAGCACAATATGATCTTTGACAGCCTCGACCACGCTCTCGTTTGACTCTGGAAGTCTTAATGAGTCGAGCAAAAGCTTTTCGATGATCGACACGCGGTCGCTAGTCGCGGCCGCACTGTGGATACGATCTTCCAGATCGCTGTACGGTCGGCCAAGGATCGAGTCTAGTTCTACGATCCTTCCGGTAAGCTCGCTCAGACTGCATTTGAAGAAGTGATAGGCACCTGCAGTTTGAAATCGTACGCCGAAAAGACCGACCTTTCCCGTCGGCTGGATCCTGACGAAACGCCGCATCTGTCCGACCACGATCGCTCGCGGCTGAAGTTCGACCTGCCCGTCGGCATGAAAACGCCTAAATCGATCAGCGAGATTAAAGACAATCTCAAGACTGCCATCGGGCAAAACTGTCTCAGGCTTACTGATGACGTCAACGGCATCAATCGTGAGAGCCCAGTAGCACTTGACGTATCGCTGGAGCAACGGCGACGGTAGAGTCTCGATGTATTCCATGAACAGCGTCGATCTGGACTATTTGAAGATGACCTTATCGTAAATATCTTCGATCGTCAGGGTGGCATCGACCGATTCGAGAAAGATCGTCGCTTCATCGCCGATAAAATCCGTCAGCAACCACGTTTCGTCATCCCGTTTGGTATACCGTGCGACACGTTTTTTGTCCTGCCAAACGAGCAAGTATTCGCGAAACGTTCCGATGGTTCGATACTGCTCAAATTTAGCCCCCTTATCGTACGCTTCAGTTGAAGGTGATAGCACTTCGACGACGAGTGACGGATTTAGCAGTACATCCAGATATTGCTCGTCGTCCATAATTGGTTCGCCGCACACCGCCACAATATCAGGATAGGTATAAAGCCCCGTCGCTGAAACCCTAACTCGCAAGTCTGATTGAAATGACTCACATTTACGTCCCTTAAATTGGTTGAGGAGACTGGCACAAATATTGGCCGCAATCCGAGCATGATTACGACTTGTCCCAGCCATCTGGAATATCTCACCGTCCAGATATTCATGCTTGACGGGCGAGACGCGCTCCATTACCAGGTAGTCTTCGGGCGATATGTATGTTTTCTCTGGCAAAACTGACATAGGTATAAATTACCTCAATAGGTCAGATCAACTCAATGGTTTGCTCGTACGTCGGCACAACAACGTTCCATCCAAAGGCGTCCCGGATGTGTCCGGCCATCGCCTCAGCGGCGTCGGGCTCTCCGTGGGTAGTAAAGACCATATTTGGAGTTGTCCGAAGCCCCGAGAGCCAACGGAGTACGGCCTTCCAATCGGCATGTGCTGAGAATCCTTCGACTTTCTCGACGTGACAGCGAACCGGGATCCAGTTCTTCATTATCTTTACTTCCCGCTCGCCGTTCTGGATGCGTCGTCCCGTCGTCCCAGCTGCCTGATAGCCGACAAAGATCACTGTCGCATTCTCATCGGGCAAAATGCGCATAGCATGATGAAGTACACGACCACCGGTCAACATGCCGGACGCAGAGATAATAATGCGTGCCCCGCGCATGTCGTTTAGACGTTTTGATTCCTCTCGTGTGGCCGTCGTCTGCATCGAGGCCGTGCGAAGTGGATGTTGTTTGTGAGCAAGTATTGAGGCGTACTCTTCGTCGTGCTCCTCGTTCCAACGGTTATAGACCTGCGTGGCCTGAGCCGCCATCGGCGAATCGACGATTACTGGCAGCACAGGAATCCGTTTCTGCTCCTCAAGTTCGCGGATCATGTAAAGCACTTCCTGAGTGCGGCCGACCGCAAATGCAGGAACAAGGATCGGAGCGTTCCGCTTGGCAGCTTCGTTAATAATGCGTGCAAAACCCGTCTCAGAATCAACCTGGCCGTGAAGCCTGTCGCCGTAGGTCGATTCGCTCATGAGGTAATCGCAGTCAGGCGGCGGAGCCGGATCTTTGACAATCGGCTGATCGTAATGGCCGAGGTCGCCTGAGAAAAGGAAGCGAACAGAACTGCCGTCAGGCCGAGCACCGGCCATTTCGACGAGCACCTGGCTCGCCCCCATTATGTGACCCGCAACGTTGAAACTAGCCGTGAACCCATCGCAGATCTCGTATGGCTTGCCGTCATTGGGTACCGGATTGAGTAACACTAGAGCGGCTTTAGCATCACGTTCGTCATACAGCGGCAGCGCCGGTTCGTGTCGGGTCAGGTTGTGACGGTTGCGGTAGTCAGCTTCTTCTTCCTGCAAACGACCGGAATCGGGCAGGAGTATCTTGAGCAGGTCACCAGTCGCTCGCGAAGTTGTCACGCGACCGTTGAAGCCAAGTTTCACCAACCGCGGCAGCCAACCCGTATGGTCGATATGAGCGTGGGTGATGATAACGGCGTCGATCTCGCTCGCGACAAACGGCGGATCTTGCCAGTTGCGTTCGCGCAGTTCCCGGTCACCCTGAAATAGGCCGCAGTCGACGAGCACCTTCTTCCCGTTGCTCTCAAGCAGATATTTCGACCCGGTCACCGAACCGACGCCGCCATAGAATGTGATTTTGGCCATGGTATTTACTTGTCAACGGGGCCGATATTGCAGGTTTCCCCCTTCGGAATGCATATCGTGCCACAAGGCTTGGTGCCCGGGCCACAGCCGCCACCGACACCGATCGTAAGGATGTTTTTTACGTCCTTGGTCTTGACACACTTGGCTTTTTTGACGATCTTGTCGATCTCGCCCTTTATCTTTTTAGTTGTGACCCAACCCTCGACAGTAACAACCCGATCGGTACTGCGTACGTTTATATGGGTCATTTGGCTTGCGTACTTTAGCTTTATCTTTCCCATTATTTCAGTGACGATCTGGGCATCAGTTGTGGCGTCACAATCTGTTTTCTGAGCCGAGGTCGCAACAGTAAAAAAAAGTGAAACGGACATTAAAATGAGTACTCTTAGAATCGTTCGGTTTGCCATAGTTTCTCCTAAGTTATTTGTAATTTGTGATCATCGATAGCAAGCTGTATCTCGACTGCTTGCCGAAATACACTACATCGCTTCCGGGCGAAAAAACCAATGTTGAAAAGTATAGCCGAGCATTGTTATTTTCAGTAATCTTTTTCTCAGCTCCGCCAACTAACGCGAACGACCAAAGGTCATCTTTTCCATCGCGATGTGCCGAGTAAACGATCGTCTTTTTGTCCGGCGATAAAAATGTATTCTTCGAATAAGCATCTTCTAAGACCTTTATCTCGCGCTTAATCCGTGTTTCCGTAGACAAAATAGCAAGCGTTACGTCGGAATGGCTGCGCCCAGCCTCCAGATGTTTCGTCGTTGCCAATATAACGGATTTGCCATCACTGCCCCATCCGAGTAACCGAATAGCCAATTCGGCCCCAAAAATCATTATGGCAGTGCGCGACGCAACGTCGACTATCCAAACGGCGTACGCCGCACCGCCAGTCGGATTGCCGATTCGAGAGGTAAAGGCGATCTGCTTCCCATCGGCCGACCAGATGGGAGAATTGTAATACAACTTTGCTTCTGAATTCTGGGTCAATTCAATCTCAGGGTCGCCATTAACGTTTGCGATCCAAAGGTTGCTCTGACCCGACTTATTCGACACATATCCCAGACTCGAGCCATCCGGTGACCAGCTGTACTCTGTAACGTAAACTCGCAGATAAGGCAGCAAAGAATAGGACGGCGGATTCATCATCTCCGCGACCAATTTCCCCGGCTCACCTCCCGTTGACCTTGTCGTCTCGATCTGAAATTTGTCACCTTCAACCTTAACGTAGCTGATCTTCTGACCGTCCGGAGAGAAATTAGGAAGGCACCCGTCCTTAACGATTGCGGCCGGTGTATCGTTGCCTTGTATCTTTCTGATAAATATTTGTCCGTTGAGAAGGTTGCTGCCCTGACTCAAATTCTTGGCGGACTGATAGACAATTGACTTGCCATCAGGAGAAACGCTTGGCCACAGTTCCGCATCGATCTCCGATACAACCTGAGACTCTTTTCCATTGACCAGATCCACGCCATAGATGTCCGACTCTTCCTTTGCCGAACCGTACATGATCATCGAGCCATCCTTTGATACGTCAAGAACAAAAGAATCACGCTCCGAAAAAGTTATCTGCCGGGGCTTGCGTCCGCTAATGTCCGTCACGAATATTTGAAATGTGCCGTTCGTTGAAACGCTGTAGAGAATTCTCTGGCTATCCTGATGCCAGATCGCATCCTTGATCTCTGTCTCGCTTGTCGCCAATGTAACGGGCTCAGGCTTGCTGATCTCCCTAAACGATAGGTTCCAGCCTTCTCCGTCCTCCACGACGTAGGCAACTCTTTTTTCGTCCGGAGAAATATCAATTTGCTCATCCGTACCTAATGCGAAAACTTTTTGCGTTTGGCCGGTCGCGGCAACGACCTTGTTTAGCGACGAATTGGAATCAAAATATATCGAGCCATCACTTGCCCAATAGCGTAGATAGTTGGCACCATCCTCTACGTTGGTGATTAGCTTGGGCGAGCCGCCAAGAATTGGGATTCTCCAAAATCCGGGACTCCCGCCTCGAACCGAAAAAAAAGCAAGTTCATCACCATTCGGCGACCAGATCGGATTGCTCGCCAGGGACTCTCCGGTGGTCACAGGAACAGCTTCACCGGAGAATGTTTGCTTGACCCAAAGCTGTTTCGTGCCGCTACGAGTCGAGGCGAAGGCGATCATCTTGCCGTCGGGCGAGAACGAACCTGAGCTATACACCTCACCCGGCTGGCTTGCCCAACTGGTGATTTCAACCGTCTTGAGATCTCCGACGTCCGGCGCCGTACGTGCAGAATATTTGGAATAAGCGAACCACACCCCACTGACGATTGCGATTAGGATCAGAGCCGTGCCGACCAACAGCAACCGTGGTCGGCGGACCGGCTTTATGATCCCGGTTGAATGCACGCGTGCATGCTCAGAGGTCAACATACCCGACTGTCCGCCCATTGACCGGCCATACTCGGCAGAAAACTCCAACTGCTTACGCAACGCTCGTATGTCGAGAGCGAGATCTTTGATGACTTGGTAACGTTCTTCGCGATCTTTGCGGAGGGATTTGGTCACGATCCGGTCGAGTTCTGGCGGGCAATCTTCTACTAGATTCGTAAGCGGCTGTGCATCGGTCTTCAGTACCGAGGCGATCACATCGCTGATCGATTCGCCGGTAAACGGCGGCTTTCCTGCGAACATTTCGTGGATCAACACTCCGAGGCTCCAGACATCGGTTCGAGCGTCGATGTCGGGCTTGCCACGTGCCTGTTCGGGCGACATATAGGTCGCGGTGCCGACGATGTGGCCCGCAGCGGTCTTGAATTGGGCGCGCGTCTCGTCTTCTGATTGGGCATCGACGTGCTCGATCAGTTTAGCCAGGCCAAAGTCCAGGATCTTCACGATCCCGTCCTTGCGGATCATAATGTTCTCCGGCTTGATGTCGCGGTGAATGATCCCGGCTTGATGCGCTGTGTCGAGGGCAAATGCGGTCTGCTCGGCGATCTTGAGGCCGGTCCGAAGATCGAGTTCTTTGAGCGCGATTAGTTCACGCAACGTTCTGCCTTCGACAAATTCGCTGGCAAGAAACGCCGCACCATTCTCCTCGCCAAATTCATGTACGGTAAGAATGTTTGGATGATTAAGAGCAGATGCAGCTCTCGCTTCCTGTTCAAAACGACGCAGCCGCTCGTCGTCACCGGCAACCGCACGCGCAAGAACTTTTAGCGCGACCTTTCGATTAAGGCGCGTATCGTCAGCAAGGTAAACCTCACCCATGCCGCCTTCACCGATCTTTTCGCGGATCAGATATCGGCCAAAATTGTCACCGCTTTCCATAGATCAGATTATCGAGGTTAACTCATTGCAAGTGTAAGCCCGTTCCTGATCTACGCCAAGTGACTAACTGGCAAATTCGGTCGGAAACCAAAGCACCTTGTTCGGTGCGTTTGTCTTAGATTGATCTTTGCGTTGGCGAGCGACTCTTAAAAGTGTTTCTGGCGTCTCTCCATCTGTACCGAAGGCGGCCCATCCGATATTGAGTTCGATCTCGACAGATTCGCTCTCGGTCACCTTTAATTTGCGTCCAAAAAATCCAGTTTGAATGCGTGCAATAACGTCATGAGATATTTCTTTCGACGCTGTCGGCAATACCACAACGAATTCATCGGCACACGCTCGAGCAAGAAAATCCATTTGCCTCAGATTGTCCTTTATGGTCTGGGCCACGAAACCTAGTACCCGATCCCCCGCAGCATGGCCAAATCTGCTATTGATCTCATCAAACGATCTGACGTCCAGAGCCAGTACAGTCAATGGACGCGAACTTCCCTTTCGCTGGGATTCAGCCACCTGGTTCTCAAGCACAAGATAGAACGCACGCTCATTCGGCAGGTCAGTCGTCGAATCCGTCAGAGCATTTTCGTGACTTTGTTCATACGAGATCGAACTGAGCACCAACGGTGCCGAGCGTGTGCCTATTGCATCAACGAGATCCAGATCAAGCGCGTCAAGATCGTAATTCATCTCGAAATCTAGATGAAGCACACCAAAGATCTGAGGACCATTATTAAGCGGGATCGCCACGGCTGGTCGAGTCGAGGTTGTCGCGTGATCGATCTCAACAACCTGGCTGAAATATGAGCGAGCAACTGTGCCATCAGTCAGATCTGCCACTCGGTCGCGGCGGTGCTCGGCGTCGGGCCCTTCGGATTCGGTCGCACGAAAACACATTCCACCATCATCAAATATGTAAAGCGTTGCGGTACGAAACGCGATGATCTCGCGAACCCGGCTAGTAACCAATCTGAAAGAGTCCGGAGAATTTAGCGAGCCCGCAAAGAATTCGTGAGCATCTTCGAGCGCCTGCAACTGACGATCGCCCTCAACGGTGCTGTTCGGATCTTCGACAGCCGAGATCACGTTTTTCCGCGAGACCCAAAAATTCAGCATGGCACTAACAATCAGAAAGCCAGCCGTAATACCGAAGAATCCCCACATCTTGACCGTCGCATCGAGTCCCGAATTGGTCAGAAAATAAGTTGACACGAGCGCGACAACACACGTCACTACTATTACCGCTGGATAGAGTGAGTTAAACGATGTTCGCGGAGACTGTAAGTCCGTATCTTCGAAGTCTTTCATTTGGAAGGAAGCGCAAGAAAACGTAGGTTGGGTCGGAAAGTGGGATTTTTCCTTCGGTTTTAGAATATCGTTCGCGGCAAAGCCAAGTCAAGAATTTTATTTCGCTACAACGCATCGACTGACATGACAAAATGGCAAAAACCTGTAAGAAAAAAAGTTTGAAAAAATATGTATTTTTCGTCAGATTTAGGTTGACAAAACTCTCTCAGATTTCTATCTTATCGTTTGCCTTGAAAAAGAAAGAGTTCAGGGCAAAAACGGCTGTGTTCGATCAGCCGACACCCGGAGACGGGTAATTTATTCTTTGAGAAAGATAGGAGTCTTAAATAAAATGACAAAAGTTATTGTACTTTCAACTGTTCTTGGCCTCGGCGCTCTAGGCATGGCTTGCGGCGGCGCTGCACCCGCAAACAACACGGCTAACAAGCCTGCTAACACCCCTGCACCGGTCGCAACCGTTGCTCCAGCTACGCCTGCTGCTACCGTTGCTAATACAGCTAACACTGCCAACACGGCTAACAAGATGGCGACCCCGGCTGCTAACGCACCGAAGGCAAACGCAAACGCAAAAGCTACGCCGAAAAGCTAGTTAATTATCGTCAACGACGAACTGGAGAAGCGCTCTGCCATATCGGAAGAGCGTTTTTTCTTATAAAAACGTGAGCAGAGTTTCAAATTAAATCTTGAAATAAAAATTCACTTTTTTGCGTTTTCGGGGTTGACTTACTTGCGAAGCATTACTATATTGTCGAGTGTTCCTAAAAATAGAAAGATATGGAACCGGGACTGTGTCCGCACGGTCTTCAAGAATAAATTAGATCTAATCTTTGAAGAAGACAGGAGAATCATTTTAGTATGAAAAAAGTAATTGCACTTTCAGCGGTCCTCGTAATGGGCGCTCTGGGAATGGCATGTGGCGATGCCGCACCGGCAAACAACACAGCGAACAAAGCGGCTAACACTATGGCAAACGCTGCAAACGCAATGGCAAACGCCGCAAACGCAATGGCTAACACCGCTGCTGCTGCCGCTAACACCATGGCTAATACAGCTAACACGATGGCAAACACTGCTAACGCAATGGCTAATAAACCGGCTGCAAATGCTCCGGCTGCTAACGCAATGGCCAACAAGCCAGCTAACAAATAGTTCAGGCCCTTAGGCTGATTTTACAGAAAAGCCCGATCGTTCTAGACGTTCGGGCTTTTCTACGTTTACATTTCAAGACTCCTATTTTACAAAAGACCTGCCAGATCTTTAACCGTGGTCACGGGACGCTCACAAACGTAGTCGCGACAAACATATGTCGTCGGCCGTCCGTCTATCTGACAACGTTCCCTGAGGAACCCGACAATCGCCGAGTCAGCCTGTGCGTCAGAAGAGATCGCCACGACCGCATCCGGAAGATATCGACGAAGCACATCGGTTGCAAGCGGGCTATTCCGTTCCCCCAGAACCGCGATCTCGCGGGTCTCACCCAAATAAAACTCGAGAGCCGACAGCGTTCGCCCAAATCCTTGCGGATGCCTTCGAACCTGAGAAGCCGCTATTCTCAGGGTGGTTACGGCAAATCGCTCGTACTTTTCCTGGCCCGTCAGCTTCGCTAATCTCAACAGAACATCGGACGCAACCGAATTTCCCGAGGGCGTGGCGTTGTCATAGAAATCCTTGTTGCGGACGATCAACTCTTCATGATCATTCGATGTGAAAAAAAACCCGCCGTTCTCTTCATCCCAAAATTCCGTGATCATCAAATCCGCCAGCCGCCCGGCTTCGATCAAATGATCAATGTCGCCCGAGACTTGATACAGTACAATCAAACCGTCCGCGACATTTGCGTAGTCTTCGAGATAACCGTTCAGCTTCGCCGCACCTTGTTTCCAGGTTCGCAGCAGCCGACCGTCTTTCTGAAGCTCCGTTCGGATAAACTCCGCATTCCGTTTGGCTATGTCTAAGTAGGCGTCATTCCCCAAAACCGCCGCTGCATCCGCAAACGCCGCCAGCATTAGGCCATTCCAAGCCGTCAGAACCTTCTCATCCCGCCCCGGCTTTATCCGCTTCTCACGCTCAGCAAAAAGTCTGGCTCGCAGGTCAGAACCGGGAGCGATAGAGACTGGGTTCTTTACGTTGAGGATGTTCGAACCCTCAAAATTCCCCGAAGCCGCTACATCATAAAACGAGCAAAACTCCGCAGCCTCATCCTCCCCCAAAACCTCCGCGATCTCCTCCCTCGTCCAGACAAAGAACTTCCCTTCCTCGCCCTCGCTATCCGCGTCTTGCGTCGAATAAAACCCGCCCGATTCGTCAAGCATTTCACGGCGAATATATTCCAGCGTCTCGACCGCAACCCGCTTGTAGAACTCGTGCCCAGTCACTTGATACGCATGCAGATAAACCCGAGTCAACTGAGCGTTGTCATACAGCATCTTCTCGAAATGCGGCACCAGCCAGATCGCATCCACAGCGTATCGATGAAATCCACCACCGAGCTGATCATAAATTCCGCCATTCGCCATCTTATCGAGCGTGTGGGTGACGACCGCCAAAGCCCGGTCTTCGCCGGTACGTTTGTGATATCTGAGCAAAAATTCGAGCGACATCGCTGCCGGAAATTTCGGTGCCCCACCAAAACCACCATTGACCGTGTCAAACGTTCTAAGGTAACTACCGTAGGCGGCGTCGAGCAGATCGGTCGACAGTCCGCCCGCCGATACCTCGACGATGCTCAACCGCCGCAGTTCGCCAATGATGTTGTTTGCCGACGTCTCAAGCTCATCACGCTTCTCTCGAAACGCATCCGAGATGCTCGTCAATATCTGCCGCCAACTCGGCATCCCGTATCGCGACGAAGGCGGAAAATATGTCCCGCCATAAAACGGACGCTTGTCCGGCGTCATAAAAACATTCATCGGCCAACCGCCGCGACCGGTCGTAAGCTGGACAAAGTTCATATAGATCTGATCGACATCGGGCCGCTCTTCCATATCGACCTTGATGTTGATGAAATGCTCGTTCATCACTGCGGCTGTTGCGTCGTCTTCAAAGGACTCGTGCTCCATCACATGACACCAATGACACGCCGAGTAGCCTATACTGACCAACACAGGCTTGTCCTCGGCCTTTGCCCGCTCAAAGGCCTCATCGCCCCACGGATACCAATCAACAGGGTTGTGTGCGTGCTGCAAGAGGTAAGGGCTGGTCTCATCGATCAGCCGATTTGTGAATTTCGCTGCGCTTTCCATGACCATATTGTTTCACGCCCAACGTCATTCTTTGAAACGCCAACGACATTCTGATATATTGATGGCACCTTACTTATGACACCACGTTGTATCTCAAAACTTTGTCCTATGAAGCAGCGTGCGAATCTCTTCGCCGGTGACTAATCTTCTCCGTCCGTTCAGAGTGCAGGCTCTAGCCTGTTCTTATCTTTCCACGCGATAATTCGCGCACTCTAAACAACCAGGAGAAACATCATGACACCTTCAACAGAACTACAACGCCCATCGATCAAGACAGCATTGCCGGGTCCGAAATCGCTTGAAATCATTAACGCGGATCATCAATACGTCACGCCAAGCTATCCGCGGCCGGATTACAAACTCGTCGCCGACCACGCCAAAGGTGTTTGGATCACCGACCCCGACGGAAACGTATTTCTCGATTGCAACGCCGGCGTCGCGGTATGCTCGACCGGACACTGCCATCCCGAGGTCGTCGCGGCGATCCAGCAGCAAGTCACCGAGTTGATCCACTTGTGCGGTACGGATTTTTACTACCGCCACATGCCGGAACTCGGCAAAAAGCTAAACGAGATCGTACCGATCGACGGCCAGACCAAAACTCACTTTGCCAATAGCGGTGCCGAAGCCATCGAGACTGCATTGAAGCTCGCGATGTATCACACAAAGCGGCAAAAGTTCATCTCGTTCTTCGGATCGTTCCACGGAAGAACACTTGGAGCCTTGGCTCTGACATCGTCGAAGAAAGCTCAGCGTCTCGGTTTCGCTCGTCAGGTACTCGACGTCGTTCACGTACCGTATCCAAACTGCTTCCGCTGTCCGTTTAACAAAGGCAAATGCGATGACGGTGCGTGCTGCATGGGCACGACCGATTGGATCGAAAAAACTCTTTTCAATACGACCACACCTCCGGAAGAAGTGGCTGGTATTATCCTTGAGGTCGTTCAGGGCGAAGGCGGTTATGTTCCGGCACCGACAGAGGTTGTCAAAGCTCTCCGCCGCATCTGCGACGAGCACGGCATCATGCTCATCGTTGATGAAGTGCAGTCGGGTATGGGACGCACGGGCAAGATGTTCGCCCTAGACCATCACGAAGGCGTTAAAGCCGACATCGTCTGCATGGCCAAAGGCCTCGGTTCCGGAATGCCGATCGGTGCCTGCACCGCCCGTGCCGACATAATGGACTGGCACAAAGGGGCACACGCGTCGACATTCGGTGGCAATCCCGTCGCTCTAACAGCAGCCTTGAAAACTATCGAGCTACTCCAGGGCGGCCTCGTCGACAACAGCCGCGACGTTGGAGCCTATCTCGAAGCCGGACTCAACAAGCTGAAAGAAAAATACGACTGCATTGCGGACGTCCGCGGTTTCGGAATGATGCTCGGCGTCGAATTCGTCAAACCATCAGCTAACGGAGCGGTAGGTGAACCAGACCCCGAACTCCGCGACCGCATCGAAATGGCCTGCTTCAACAAAGGCCTCATCATCCTCGGCTGCGGCTCCAACTCCATCCGCTGGTCACCACCGCTAATTCTGGCAAAGGAAAATGTCGATGTTGCACTAGAGATTTTCGACACAGCGATCGCTGAATCGATCTAAGATAGATTTGCCCGCGAAGCACGCGAAATATACGAAATAAGAAGTTCCTCTTTTTCGTGTCTTTCGCGTATTTCGCGGGCAAATTCTTAGTTTTGTATTTCTGCTTTGACTTAATTAAGTGGTCGCCTTATTATTATAATCATGGACACATTCTCCGCACTTGCAGAACCCACAAGGCGCATTATCCTTGAGCGGCTTATGGCCAACGGGAATATGTCCGCGACGGATATCTATCGCGGTTTTAAATCGAGTCCGCCAGCGATCTCACAGCACCTTAAAGTATTACGTGAAGCTAAACTAGTACGTGTAGAAAAGCGTGCGCAGCAGCGTATTTACTACGTAAATCCTGAACCTATGAAAGAGCTTGAAAGATGGATTAAGCAGTTCGCGGCAACTAAGGAGCAAGAGTTTCAGCGTCTGGATAAGCTCTTGGAATCTATGAAAGTCGACTTGGAAAATGCACCTTTGCTGCCGTTCGAATAGAACAATTCGGAGAAATGAATATGGCAAACAAAACCACCATGACCGCCGAGCCCGGCAAACAGGAACTCTTCATCATTCGTGAATTCGACGCCCCACGCGAGCTGGTATTCAAGGCATACACCGATCCGGATCTGTACGTAAAGTGGGTCGGCCCGAATGATCTGAGGATGACGATCGACAAATGGGATTGCCGGGACGGCGGTTCGTATCGGTTCACGCACGAGCGAGACGGGCACAAATACGCTTTTTTCGGCGTGAATCATTAAGTCCTCGCACCGGAACGTCTTATCGGCACATTCGAATTCGACGGGCTGCCCGAACGCGGCCACGTCATTCTCGGCACCAATAAATTCGAGGACCTCGGCGGCGGCGGCAGCGGCAGCCGCATCGTTCATCAATCTGTATTCCAGTCTGTGCAAGACCGCGATGGCATGGTCCAATCCGGAATGGAACGCGGCGTGACCGAGGGATACGATAAACTCGATTCGTTGCTCGAATCGATGAATACAAATTCGCAAACAGCCTAAAGATGAGAGCAAAAGCCGAAAGCGTCGGTGCCTATATAGCCGACTTCCCTGTGGAGGTTCAAAAGCTTTTGAACGAGCTGCGTTCGACTATCCAAAAGGCCGCCCCGACGGCCGAGGAAACGATCAGCTACGCGATTCCGACGTATGAACTGAACGGAATGCTGGTTCATTTTGCGGGGTACGCAAATCACATCGGATTCTATCCCGGAGCAGCCGGCATCGCGGCCTTTGCGGATGAAGTAACGGCTTACAAGACATCGAAGGGAACTGTCCAGTTCCCCCTAGACTCTCTGCTGCCGCTAAACCTTATAACAAGAATAGTAAAATTCAGGGTCAAACAAAATTTGGAGAAAAACAAATGAACCAGAAGATAGCGACGTTCCTTATGTTCAACAAGCAGGCCGAAGCTGCGATGAATTTGTATACCTCGGTTTTCGAAAACGCTCGCATCATATCAACCTTTCCAGCTCCGGACGGTAAGGCCGCGGGCGGGACATTCGAGCTCGACGGTCAGCGTTTTCACTGCTACAATGCCGGTCCGCACCCAAACTTCGTGTTTTCGCAAGGCATCTCGCTCATGATCACCGCCGAAACGCAGGATGAGATCGATCATTTCTACGACAAACTGAGCGAAGGCGGCGAGCAGCAGCCGTGCGGCTGGCTGACCGATAAATTCGGCGTCTCGTGGCAAGTAACACCTACGATGCTGATGAAAAATCTTACCGACTCAGACCGTGAAAAATCTGAACGTGTGACGCAGGCGATGTTCAAGATGACAAAAATCATCATCGCCGACCTCGAAGCTGCCGCAGCTGCTGGTTAGCTAATCTCGGTTATACTTGTCGGGTGAAAGAAACTCTCGCAGCAATAGCGGCGGTGCTCGCGATCATCGGTAATGTCCC
The DNA here is from genome assembly GCA_031408595.1 of Acidobacteriota bacterium. Lineage (GTDB taxonomy): Bacteria > Acidobacteriota > Blastocatellia > Pyrinomonadales > Pyrinomonadaceae > OLB17. The sequence continues at coordinate 17,328 of JANNWQ010000177.1, forward strand.
GTACATCGTCGATATTTTCAAAGGCCGGGTACAGCCTCACGTTTACACCTGGTTTGTATGGACCGTGGTTACAGGCATTGTATTTTTCGGCCAGATCGCGAAAGGGGCTGCGATCGGAGCACTTCCAACCGCAGCCTCAGGTGCATTCACATTATTTATCTTCTTTCTGTCGCTAAAGAATGGTTTTAGAAATATTACCAAGCTCGATACCTTCTTTCTCATTCTTGCTCTGGGTGGCATAATCCCATGGATATTGACCAGTGATCCCACGATATCGGTCGTTATCGCAGTCAGCATCGACCTGATCGCGTTCGTGCCAACGCTCCGCAAAACTTGGCTGAAACCGTCAACCGAATCTCCGCTGCTATATGGCTCGAATGTCCTCCGCCACATTCTCGCCCTGCTTTCCATGCAAACATACAATATCGCGACCACGCTACACTCGATCGCAATGTTGATAACGAATACTGCGATGACGCTCATACTCATCATCTCTAAGCGAGAGAAGGAGATCGAGCACTGATGCCGGCCGTGATGACCGCCGAGTGTTTTGCAGGGCGAATTCTTGCTCTCCGGTCGCGCGATGCTGTTGCAATACTCGATCGAGAAATTAGATAAGCAACCACGCGACCACTATCTAATACTTAAGACGGGTTAGCCACGAATTTACACGAAAAAAGACACGAATAGGAACAGCCTCTTATTCGTGTCTTTCTCGCGTAAATTCGCGGTTGGGGATCTTACGCTTTCGCTTTTCTGACCTCTTCGATGATCACCGGAACAGCCTCGAACAGATCGCCGACGATGCCGTAGTCGGCAATGTCGAAGATCGGCGCTTCGGAGTCTTTGTTTATCGCGATGATGGTGCCCGCGTTCTTCATCCCGACGATGTGCTGGATCGCTCCTGAGATGCCGAGGGCGATGTAAACTTTTGGAGCGACGGTCTGGCCGGACGAGCCAATCTGTCGGTCGATCGGGAGCCATTCGCTGTCGCAGATCGGGCGTGAAGCCGCGAGATCGGCTCCGAGAGCGTCCGCAAGTTGTTGGGCAAGGGCAATGTTCTCCTGCGACTTGATACCGCGTCCGACGGCGACGATGATCTCGCTCTTCGTAAGATCGACCGAAGCCTTTGCTTCCTGAAACGGAGCCTCGGGAGTCATGCGAATATCGCCAACCGCGACATCCATGGTCTCGACCGTTGCACTTCCCTTTTCAGCCGCATCGCCGCGAAATGAACCCGACTGGAACGTCACAAAATACGGTGCGTCACCGCCGATCGTTACATCAGCATCGAGCTTGCCGAGAAAGATACGCCGCGTCAGCGTCAGTTTACCGCCATCGGCCTTGTAGCGAATACAGTCGCCGACAACTTCACGCCCAAGCCGTGCTGCGACCTTCGGGGCAAAGTCACGCACCTGATAGGTGTGCGACATCACCACGTATTGCGGATTTGTAGCCTTGATAATCGCTTCCCAGGCATCGGCGTAACCGTCAGGCGTATAGATGCCGAGCTTTTCGTTCTTGGCAACAATGACCTTTTCGAGGTTGTACCCCGCGATCTCCTGCGCCAATGAGCAATCCTTGTCGCAAGGCAAAACAGCCGTAACGCCGAGTCCCAAATCTTTGCCGATCAACTGGGCGGCGGTAACTGCCTCAAGCGAAATCTTATTCAGTACGCAATCTTTGTGTTCAATAAATACGAGGATCATATTACGCGAACCTCCGTTCTCAGCTTTTCGACGAGCTCGACTGCGCCGGCTTTAGCATCGCCGTTGCCAAGGATCTGTGTCTGCTTGGTCTTAAGAGGCATATAAACTTTCTCTATTTTCGCAGCCGATGCAAATGCCTCGATCGACGGTGTGACTTCGCGGACTTCTTTACTCTTTGCCGCCATAATTCCCTTGAGCGAAGCATATCGGATCTGTGAAATTCCCGATTGGATCGTTAGCAGCGACGGGAGCTTATACGTGAACCATTGGTACCAGCCTGCCTCAAGCTCACGCTTTACGCGCAGCGTTTCGCCGAGACTTGCACGGTCAACCTCGATCACGATCGTCGCGTGAGGAATACCGAGAAGTTCCGCCAGGATCACACCCGTTTGGCCGTAGCTGGCGTCATCTGACTGCAATCCGGTAAAAACGAGGTCCGCATTCTCTTCGCGAATGGCGTCGGCGATCGCTTTTGCGATCTGGTATGCGGATAGCGACTTGCTATCTTCGACAACGACGTGGATCGCACGATTCGCTCCCCGAGCCAGTGCATCTTTGATCAGAGTCCTGGCTCCAGCCGGGCCGAGTGTGCAAACGACAACTTCGCCCTCGCCCTTCGCCTCGACGGTTCGCAGAGCTTCTTCCAAGGCGTAGCCGTCAGACTCGTTGGTCTGCTGTGCTACGTCAGCCTCGTTGATCCATTTCTCGTCGCCAGCGATGCGGAGTACCGCATCTTTATTGGCGACCTGCTTCATCAAAACAATTATTTTCATAACAATATGAGGAAATGTTACCACAAAATGAATGGTGATTCATTTTTCGAATACGATTATTTCCCTGACAATTTTTTGATTATCGACTTTGCCAGATTTTCGTTGATCTCTGTGTGGCGGGGAACAGGCTGAGACTGCTTGGTCAACTGGTTCGTATACCAATCGTGCTTGCCGCCGTGACGAGAAAAAACACAGCCCATTTCTTCCAGGCGTTTTATCAGATCACGGCGTTTCATTTATGCGAGAACAAATTCTTCGACCTGCCTGACGAAAGGAACCTCATTTGATTCCAGATCTATAAGCAAATCTTTCAAATTCTCGATCAACTCATCTTTCGAATACGCTTGTGTTTCGTAATCAGGGTACTCATTTAGATGACCGATGAAAAACTCACCATCCTGCCAAAATGTGTATTCTAGCGTTCGCATAGGCCCTACTCTATTCCGAATATCGCTTAAATATCAAGCACGCATTCGTTCCGCCAAATCCGAAGTTGTTCGATAGAACATAATCGACCTTAGCGTCACGTGGAGCATTCGGGATGTAATCAAGATCACAATCCGGATCGGGAAATTCGTAGTTGATCGTCGGCGGCAGTTTGTTCTCCATCATCGCTTTGACGGAGAAGACTGCTTCTAAACCACCCGCAGCTCCTAGAGCGTGGCCGGTCATTGATTTAGTCGAGCTGGCCGGAATGTTATCGATCGCATCGCCAAAAACCTTCTTGATCGCGAGCGTCTCAAATTTGTCGTTGTAAGGCGTCGATGTGCCGTGTGCGTTTATGTAGCCGATCTGATTCGGCTCGAGGCCTGCATCTTTGAGGGCCCGCTGCATGACGCGGATCGCCCCGGAACCGGTTTCGTCCGGCATTGTGACGTGAAATGCATCGCCGCTCATACCGTAACCGACGATCTCTGCGAGAATATTTGCGCCTCGAGCCTTAGCAAATTCGAGTTCCTCGAGAATCATCAGCCCAGCACCTTCGCCGATAACAAAGCCGTCACGCTCGGCGTCGAAAGGCCGAGAGGCGTGCTTCGGGTCGTCGTTACGCGTTGACAGAGCCCGCATAGAGGCAAAACCCGCAACCGACATCGGCGTGATCGCACTCTCTGCCCCACCGCAGATCATTGCGTCCGCATCGCCGCGTTCGATCAGACGAAAACTATCACCGATAGCGTGTGCCCCCGCCGAACAAGCAGTAGCTGTCGCCGAGTTCGGGCCTTTTGCTCCATGGCGGATCGACACGTTGCCCGACGCAAGATTTACGATCGCGGAGACAATAAAGAACGGAGAAACCCTGTCTGGCCCAGAATTTAGGAGTTTTTCGTGCTCACGTTCGATCGCCCAGAAATCGCCGATGCCGGAGCTGATGTAAGTTCCGACCATCTCGGCGTTCGATTCGTCGATGACGAGCCCGCTGTGCTTCATCGCCTCATCCGAGGCGGCCAGTGCAAAATGCGTAAAAGCTCCCATCCGACGTGCTTCCTTTTTATCAAGGAAATCCAGCGGGTCGAAACCCTTTACTTCACAAGCAAATTTGGCCGAATATCTCTCAGCGTCAAATTTCTTTATGTAATCGGCCCCGCTCTCGCAGTTCATCAACGCGCTCCAAGTAGAAGGTACGTCATTCCCAACGGGAGTAACCAAACCGAGTCCTGTAACAACTACTCGACGTTTCATATAAATAGTAAGAGTGCACGCTTTAGCGTGTCTCAGCCGAAGCCAGGACACAAGCTAAAACTTGCAGTCTGAACAGAAAAACTAAGCAGCCTTGTGCTGTTCGACGTAAGCATACGCGTCGCGGACGCCCTGAATTTTCTCGGCGTCTTCGTCAGGAATTTCGATGTCGAATTCCTCTTCGAAACGCATCACGAGCTCTACGAGGTCGAGCGAATCCGCACCGAGATCCTCGATAAACCGTGCATTTTCAGTAACTTCCGCTTCGTCCACTCCCAATTCGTCGACGATTATCTGTTTGATCTTATCCTGTACTTCTGACATAGTTTCTCCTTAATTTATAGCGATTCTAGAGTATTTCTTAAACTTTCACTGTCTTCAATATTACTATAAACGGCTTCTTTATTGATCTGCCGGACGAGGCCTGATAGCACTTTGCCAGGGCCGATCTCGATAAACTTTTCAACTCCGCTCGCGGTCATATTCTCGATTGTCTGTAACCATCGGACGGGCGACGAAACCTGTTCGGTCAGCTTACGTGCGACCGCATTCTCATCTGTGCTTTCCGCCGCATCGACGTTGTGCAGGATCGGAAATTCAAATTTACCGTAGCTCAACGTCGCAAGTTCGGACGCGAGCCGCTCCTGTGCCGGCATCATCAATGCACAATGAAAAGGTGCGGATACGTTGAGCTTGATCGCCCGCTTCGCACCCTTTTCTTTTAATATCTCACACGCTCTGTCGACCGCTTCAGCGTTACCGGCGATCACGACCTGCGAAGGCGAGTTGATATTCGCCGGACTGCAAACCTGCCCCTGAGCCGCCTCGGCACAACCTGCCTCGATAGAATCGACATCAAGACCAAGTATCGCCGCCATAGCACCGACACCGACAGGAACCGCTTCCTGCATATAGGAGCCACGCTTACGAACCGTCCGCACTGCATCGGCAAAATCCAACACGCCCGCCGCAACTAACGCTGAATACTCACCAAGGCTATGCCCCGCAACGACCGTCGGAGCAGTCATTCCCTCGGCACGTGCCGCCCGATACGCCGCTACAGATGCTGTCAATATCGCCGGCTGAGTGTTCGCAGTAAGCTGAAGATCACCATCATCGCCAGCGAAACACATATCAGAAAGCGAGAAGCTTAGCGCATCGTTGGCCGCCTCGAACACTTCGCGGGCGACAGCAAAGTTGTCAAACAAGTCCTTTCCCATACCGACAGCCTGGCTGCCTTGTCCCGGGAAAATGTAAGCGATCTTTGACATTCAATCCAACGGTTGCAGTTGCAACACTGGCAAGAATTTTTGCCAGAATCCGAAATCCCAAATCTAAAATTGGACGACGCTCGCTCCCCACGTCACGCCGCCGCCGAAAGCGGTAAGTACGACAAGATCGCCCTCTTTTACTTTACCGCTTTGCAGACATTCGTCGAGAGCGATCGGGATCGAGGCCGACGATGTGTTGCCCGTTTGAGCAATGTTTGAATAAATTTTTTCGTCCGAGACGCCCAGACGTTGGGCGACAGCATCCGTAATCCGCTGATTTGCCTGATGCGGAATAATCATCGCGACTTCATCGAGGCTGCGGCCAGCTTTGGCAAGCATTTCGAGCGAAATGTCGGCCATTGAACGAACGGCGAGCTTGAAGATCTCATTGCCCTTCATCGAGAAGTAGTGCATGCGATTGTCGATCGTCTCGTGCGACGTACCGAATTTCGTTCCGCCGCCACGAGCAAAAAGCGATTCTTCGTAGCGTCCGTCGGAGCGGATTTTTGTCGAGAGAATTCCTTTTCCTTCCGCTACCGGACCCAAAACTGCCGCCCCCGCTCCATCACCAAAGATGACACACGTCGTGCGGTCGGTGTAGTCAACGTACTTGGTCAAAACTTCTGCTCCGATCACAAGCGCATAGCGAATCTGCCCGGTGCGAATCATCGATTCGACCATCGAGATCCCGTAAATAAAACCCGAACACGCTGCAAAAACGTCCATCCCAGCAGCATTTTCGCAGCCCAACTCTGCCTGGATCAAACAACCCGTCGAAGGCAGAATCTGATCGGGCGTCGTCGTCGCGCAAACAATTATTTCGATTTCCTTAGCGTCGATACCGGCGCGTTCGAGAGCCTGGCGAGCAGCCAGAACCGCGAACTGAGACGTATATTCATCGTCTGCGGCCTTGTAGCGCTGCTTGATGCCCGTGCGCGAGGTTATCCACTCATCGTTGGTGTCAACGATCTTCTCCAAATCGGCATTCGACAAAATGCCCTTCGGATAAGCGTGTCCCATCCCGATGATGCCCGCATTGTTCATAAGTTTTGAGTTTTTAGAGTTTATTGAGTTCTTTGAGTAGGAGTCAACCTTCAACTCAATAAACTCGACGAACCCAACCAACTCTATTAACTCTTAGTCAGCGTTTTTGACGTCGATTATCTTACGGCCCTTGTACATTCCAGTCGTGGGGTCGATTCGGTGCGGCACTTTTGCCTCGCCGGTATCTTTGTCCAGATAGAACTGTGGTGCCGTCAGGGCATCATGGGCACGACGCGTGCGTGTACGTGCATGTGAGTGTCTTCGTTTTGG
>JANNWQ010000178.1:0-3478 GCA_031408595.1 Acidobacteriota bacterium
GTTCCCATGCCAGTAGCTTCGCCTCATCGCTAACATCTTTCCCATTTTGATCGATGAACTTTACATATTTTTGCAATGGTGTCGCTTCCTCGTTAGGCGTTGCGTCAAACTTCCAGCGAGCTGCCTTTTCAACTAGCTGCACTGGCAAACCGTTTCTCGGAAGCGAATGTACATCCATGTATTCGACATGAACCAGTACGAACCGAGCCGGAAGAAGTTTATCAAGCTTTACGACCAGCGAAAGTCCGCATACGTGATAGCAAGCGTGCGCCAGCATTCCCCGGTACTCAGCGATGACAATTCCTTTAATCTCTTCGGGCTTTTGATTTTGTGGCTTTTGTCCGACTATACAAACCGAGAGAGCTAGAATCATGAACCCGACAATACTTAGCTTACGATGTCTATTCATCTTTGAATACTATGAGCTTCCAAGTCGGATACTGTGCCGTTCGTAGTAGTTTGTATATCCCATCAACCGCGCCGTCGGTGCCATTATGACACGCATCGCTTTTTGCACCGGCAACGGCGGGCCATCGGCGATCCATGAATCAGCATTGTTGCCATAGACCGAAAGCTGCAAAAGCATCTGCGGAATGCCCGGCCCGTTCGGATATGTATCCATAAATCCGTACATCTGCGAAAGAAAATACCCGAATTGCAGCGGCAAGGTCTTTGGGTCGTCGCTCTCGACGACTACGGTCTCAGCGGTTTCGTTGAACGGCTTGTGCCGCGTCATCGGCGGGATCGATATTGTTTCGCCCGCTGCTAGCGTCCGCTTTTCGCCGCCTACTAAGATGCTGAGCGTACCGCTTTTGACTGTAAACTTTTCCTCGAACGCCTCATGAAAATGCTCCGGCGGCCCGGCGGCGTGTGGCAGAATTTCGAGCCGAGTATGAAGATGATTCTCATCAACAGCCAGAACCGTCTGATCAAACCCTTCGGTCTTACTGAACAGCTTATCGCCCGGGCGGAAGTAATTTGAAAGGTCGACCTTTGGCTGAGGAAAAACGTAGTCACTCAATATCGTTCCACCCGCAATATAAATGGCAGCGACTGTTAGCAACCCTAAAATCGTTCGTTTGATAGTTTTCATATTCCCTCCTTAAACGAAGGATGCAAATGACCTCGGCTAGATACGAATACAGACGTTCTTCTCTTCCGTGAAGAATCTTAACGCCTCAAATCCGCCTTCGCGCCCGGCACCGCTGTCTTTCATTCCGCCAAACGGCGTCCGCAAATCGCGGAGCAGCCAGCAGTTGATCCAAACGATGCCCGATTCGAGCTTTGCGGCGAAACGATGGGCACGGGAAAGATTCTCGGTCCAGACCGTTGCCGACAGGCCGTAGCGTACACTGTTCGCATAGCTAAGGACTTCGTCCTCAGTGTCGAACGGCATGATTGTCACAACCGGGCCGAAGATCTCTTCCTGATTAGTGCGGCAATCGTGGGGAAGGCCCTCGATGACCGTGGGCTGAATGAAAAATCCGCTAGCGCATCGCTCCGAATCCACGCGGAACCCAGTCGCTATCGCTCCCGGATCTGACCCGCCAGTCAGGATCGTTCCGCCTTCGGCTTTCGCGAGGTCGATGTACGACATTATCTTGTCAAAATGCAGCTTCGAGACGATCGCTCCGACATCGGTGTCGGGTTCTAAAGGATCGCCAACCTTTAAGGCGGAAACGCGTGAGATAAAGTCTCTTTTGAACTTTTCGTATATCGGCCGCTCGATAAATATCCGCGAGCCGCACAGGCAGATTTCTCCTTGGTTTGAGAACGACGAACGCACCGTGGTCGCGAGCATTTCTTCGTAATTGCAATCGGCAAAGATGATGTTCGGATTCTTACCGCCGAGTTCGAGCGAGAGCTTCTTGAACATCGGCGCAGCAACGCGGGCGATCTCTTCGCCGGTCTGTGTTCCGCCGGTGAAAGAGATGGCTTTGACATCTTTGTGAGCAACGATGGCCGAACCAACCTTTGGCCCGAGGCCGTGGACTATATTTAGAACGCCCGCAGGCAGGCCTGCTTCAATACAAAGTTTCGACAGCAGGTACGCCGTCATCGGCGTGACCTCACTCGGCTTCGCAACAACCGTACATCCGGCAGCGATCGCAGGTGCGATCTTCCAGGTAAAAAGATAGAGAGGTAGATTCCACGGCGAAATACAGCCAACGACACCAAGCGGCTGCCGCAAAGTGTAGTTGATCGCGTTCTGCCCGGCGCTGTCGTGCGATTCGTTCGCGGTGTGCATCGCTCCGGTGGCGTAGAACTTGAAATTCGCGACTGCTCGCGGAATATCGACCATCCGTGCGAGGGAAACCGGCTTCCCCTGATCGACGCTTTCAGCCAGAGCAAGTGGCTCAAGATCGCGCTCGATAAGAGCGACCAACCGCATCAAAATATCATGCCTCGCCTCGGCCGATGTATTCGACCAAGCCGGAAAAGCTGCCGTCGCCGCCTCGACGGCGAGGTGTACGTCACGATCATCAGAATCGGCGATCCGCGAATAGACCTCGCCAGTCGAAGGATCAAAATTATCCAGATAATCGCCCGATGCCGGTTGGACAAGTTCTCCGCCGATGTAGTTTTCGATCTTGATCATTTAATTGAGCTTTCCGTACTTCTTAAGAGCTTCGCGAACCTTTTCGATAGGCAAAGCCTCGACCGTTCGGCCATTGCCCGTGACGGTCGTCGCCCGGAGCATTGAATTTATGATGGCTTCCTCGGTCGCCTCGATCACTGCTTGAAAGAGCGGCGACATCGCATCGTTCCCTACTACCTTGATATCACGAATCGGTTGCGAAGCAATGATGCGGTTCGCAGTCGAAAACGCGATAGCGTAATCGCCGCTGCCATTCGACATCGACGAACCGGTGCGTGCGAGACCCGACATCGAACGCTCGGCAAGGCGCCTGAGAAGACGATGGTCCAACGGAGCATCCGTGGCGATCACGATGATGATCGACCCGTCGGGCGAATCGTCGCGAGACGTACCTTTCTGAGCAGCCACATCTTTCAAATAGTACTTTCCGAGCTCTTTTCCAATCGGCACGCCGTCGATGGTCAGAACACCGCCAAAATTTGACTGTACAAGAACGCCGAGCGTGTATCCGCCGAGCGAAGCGGGCAGCTTTCGGGAAGACGTGCCGATACCGCCTTTCCATCCGAAAGCTATTGTTCCGGTGCCCGCACCGACCGAACCTTCCTCGACCGCACCGCCTTTAGCACTCTTGATCGAGTTAAATACGTCTTCGCGGGTGATATGGCGTCCGCGACCATCATTCAGCCCGCCGTCATTCGTCTCCGCTACAAGTGGATTTATAGAGCGAACGTTCTCGTTGCCCTTCAGTCCGAGCATGTAGTCGAGAAGAAAATCGGCGGTTTTGGGCACAGAAAGCGTCGAAGTCAACAGGATCGGTGTCTCGATCTCGCCAAGTTCATTTACCTGCGTCGAACCGGCGAGTTTCCCAAATCCATTGCC
>JANNWQ010000179.1:0-2298 GCA_031408595.1 Acidobacteriota bacterium
CTATCGGCCGGCGACCTATAACAAAATGTCCGCCGGCATCGACGCAAGTGGTAAGCCTGTTTTCTGGCATCACCGTGTGGTAAATGACACGATTATGGCAAGGGCCGGCAAGGCATTCGGCTTCATTCTCAAGGATGACCAGCTTGACGATTCATCGTATGAGGGAGCACATAGTCTACCGTACGCATTCCCGAATTTTCAGTGCGACTGGGTTAGGAAAGACACGGGCGTTCCGGTCGGTTTTTGGCGCTCGGTGGGCAGTTCGCACACAGCATTCTCGACCGAGTGCTTTCTCGACGAACTAGCGTTTGCGGCCGGCAAAGATCCGGTTGCCTTCCGGCTCTCAATGCTCGACAAACACCCGCGCCACGCAGCCGTCGTAAAACTCGCCGCCGAAAAAGCCGGCTGGGGCAAACCGGCTGAGGCTGGAGTTTTCCGCGGCGTTGCCGTTCACGAAAGTTTTGGCAGCTACGTCGCACAGGTCGCTGAGGTTTCGGTCGCGAAGGACGGTAGGGTCCGAGTTCATCGCGTCGTCTGTGCCGTCGATTGCGGCCAGGTGATCAATCCGGACACCGTCGCTGCCCAGATGGAGGGCGGGATCGTCTACGGTTTGACCGCGGCGCTTTACGGAGAGATCACGATCAAAGACGGCCGCGTTCAGCAAAGGAACTTTACGGACCAGAAGGTGCTTCGTATGAACGAAATGCCGAAGGTGGAGGTTCACATCGTGCCGAGCACAGAGAAACACGGCGGCGTGGGCGAACCCGGAACACCGCCGATCGCACCTGCTGTCGTGAACGCGATCTTTGCCGCTACCGGAAAGCGTGTCCGAAGCCTGCCGATCAAAACAGCCGAACTCACCGCAAAAGCGTAATTATGAATGGAAGTGTGTTAAGACTTATTTTCATAGCTGCCGCCTTTGCGGGCGCGGGCTTGGCGTTGTATTCAAGCCGGATCGGACAGCTGGAACGGGTCGAGGCTTCAACGATCAACGAGACAACGATCGCCGCCGAAGCGGATCCGGCAAAATCGCGTGCGGCTTTCAGTGATGCGGTCAAGGTCTTCTTTTCGGCTCGATGTGCGAATTGCCATCCGGGCGGTGATGCTCCCACGCAGGGCAACACGATGACGCCGCATTCGATGGAGGTCAAGCGAGGACCTGACGGACGCGGTATCGGCGAACAAAAATGCACGACCTGTCATCAGGACATCAATCTCGACGGCGACAACTTACCGCCGGGAGCCCCGAACTGGCATATGCCCAACGAGGCAAACAAGATGGCCTTTCAGGGCATCTCGGCCGGCCAGCTTTGCCGCAATCTGAAAGACCCATTGAAAAACGGCGGCCGGAAAGCGGCAAAGGACGCGGTCCATCACATCGCGACCGATCCGCTCGTTCTCTGGGCATGGACACCCGGCAACGGCCGCACAACGCCACCGATGTCGCACGCCGATTTCATGAAAAAGATGAACGAATGGGTAGATAAAGGGTCCGCCTGTCCTGAGTAAGTCAAGCGGGCGGCCAGAACCTTTTCATGGCCAAACATACGAATTAGCACAGACCGCTGATTAAGCGGTATTAACCTATCGTGCCTTGAAGGAAATCAAAGAAATTCTAACAGCCGTTTCCGCTCTCGCCGACGGCGAAAAAGCCATCCTTGCGACCGTCGTCGACGTTCGCGGCTCGGGCTATCGTCTGCCGGGAGCGAGGATGTTGATACTCGCGAATGGTGACACCTACGGCACCGTCTCGGGCGGTTGTCTCGAGGCAGATGTGCTGGAGCGGGCGAAAAAAGTTCTCGCGTGGGGCGAGGCTGAGACCTTCACCTACGATACGACCGGCGACGAGAACTCGGTCTTTAGCATGAACATGGGCTGTCGCGGAGTGATCGACATCATGCTCGAACCGATCGGCAAGGACAGCCCGTTGATCGCGAAAATGCGTTCAGCATATGTTGATCGCGAGGCGTCGGATGAATTTGAAGTTCCTGTCGCAGTGATGCTCTTCGGAGCCGGAGCGGATGCTGTTCCGTTCGTTCGTATCGCTTCGGAATTGGGCTGGCGAGTGACCGTCCACGATCATCGCCCGGCGTTTCTGACCGAGGAGAGGTTTCCCGATGCTAGCGAGCTTATTCTCCAAAACGTTGATGAACCGCCCGCCCCGATCTCAGCCGATGACCGAACGGCGGGCGTGATAATGACTCACAATTACCAACGAGACCGCTTCGTCTTGCCTGCCTTGCTAACGTCGAAGGTCTTCTACATCGGAGCCCTCGGCCCCAAGCGGCGTACCGAGCA
>JANNWQ010000180.1:0-9396 GCA_031408595.1 Acidobacteriota bacterium
CTATCGGCCGGCGACCTATAACAAAATGTCCGCCGGCATCGACGCAAGTGGTAAGCCTGTTTTCTGGCATCACCGTGTGGTAAATGACACGATTATGGCAAGGGCCGGCAAGGCATTCGGCTTCATTCTCAAGGATGACCAACTCGACGATTCATCGTTTGAGGGAGCACATAATCTGCCGTACTCGTTTCCGAATTTTCAATGCGATTGGGTCCGCAAAGATACCGGCGTACCGGTCGGATTCTGGCGATCGGTCGGCAGTTCGCACACTGCGTTTTCGACCGAATGTTTTCTCGATGAACTAGCGTTTGCGGCCGGCAAAGATCCGGTTGCCTTCCGCCTCTCAATGCTCGACAAACACCCGCGTCACGCAGCCGTCGTAAAACTCGCCGCCGAAAAAGCCGGCTGGGGCAAACCTGCGGAAGCCGGGATCTTCCGCGGCGTTGCCGTTCACGAAAGTTTTGGCAGCTACGTGGCTCAGGTCGCTGAGGTTTCGGTCGCGAAGGACGGCAAGCTCCGTGTTCATCGCGTAATCTGTGCTGTCGATTGCGGCCAGGTGGTCAATCCGGACACCGTCGCCGCCCAGATGGAAGGCGGTATCGTCTATGGCCTGACCGCAGCTCTTTACGGTGAGATCACGATCAAGGACGGCCGCGTCCAGCAAAAGAACTTCACGGACCAGAAGGTGCTTCGCATGAACGAAATGCCGAAGGTTGAGGTTTACATCGTGCCGAGCACGGAAAACCACGGCGGCGTGGGTGAACCCGGAACACCGCCGATCGCTCCGGCAGTGGTAAACGCGATCTTTGCCGCTACCGGCAAGCGTGTTCGAAGCCTGCCGATCAAGACGGCCGATCTGGCAGCGAAAGCGTGATGATGAAAAGAAACCATTTTCTGAAACTCCTATTCGTAGTATCGGCTTGTTTGGCCGCGGCAGTTGCCTTGTATTCAAGCCGGATCGGACGGCTGGAACGGGTCGAAGCTTCAACGATCAACGATGCAACGATCGCCGCTGGAGCGGATCCGGCGAAGTCTCGTGCGGCTTTCAGCGAGGCCGTAAAGGTTTTCTTTTCGGCTAGGTGTGCGAATTGCCATCTAGGCGGCGATGCTCCGACGCAGGGCGACAAAATGACGCCGCATTCGATGGAGGTCAAACGCGGCCCCGAAGGACGCGGCATAGGCGAACAAAAATGTACCACCTGTCATCAGGATATTAATCTCGACGGCGACAACTTACCGCCGGGGGCCCCGAACTGGCATATGCCTAGCGAGGCTAGCAAGATGGCGTTTCAGGGTGTGACCGTCGGCCAGCTTTGCCGCAATCTGAAAGATCCGTTAAAGAATGGCGGCCGCAAATCCGCCAAAGACGCCGTGCACCACATCGCGACCGATCCGCTCGTTCTCTGGGCGTGGACACCCGGCAACGGTCGCACAACGCCACCGATGTCGCACGCCGATTTCATGAAAAAGATGAACGAATGGGCAGATGGCGGAGCCGCTTGTCCTGAATAGCACCATTTCCAGCCTTGAAAGAAATAAAAGAGATACTTAAACACGTTTCCACACTCGGAGACGATGAAAAAGCAATTCTCGCGACCGTCGTAGACGTGCGCGGTTCGGGATATCGTCTGCCGGGGGCGAGAATGCTGATGCTCGCAAACGGCGATACTTATGGAACCGTTTCCGGCGGCTGTCTCGAGGCAGATGTGCTCGAACGTGCGAAGAAGGTACTCGCGAGCGGTCAGGCTGAAACCTTTACATACGATACGACGGGCGACGAGAACTCTGTCTTTAGCATGAACATGGGCTGTCGCGGCGTGATCGACATCCTGCTCGAACCGATCGGGAAGGACAGCAGTCTGATCGCAAAAATGCGTTCAGCATATTTTGATCGGGCGGCATCGGATGAATTTGAAATCCCCGTTGCCGTGGTTCTTTTCGGAGCGGGAGCGGATGCAGTTCCATTCGTTCGAATCGCTTCGGAATTAGGCTGGCAGGTAACCGTCCACGATCATCGGCCCGCGTTTCTGACCTGGGAAAGATTTCCCGATGCTCGCGAACTCATTCTCCAAAATGTCGACGAACCGCCCGCACGTATCGCCGCCGATGACCGCACGGCGGGCGTGATAATGACTCACAATTACCAACGCGACCGCTTCGTTTTGCCCGCGTTGCTCGCGTCAAACGTCTTCTACATCGGAGCCCTCGGCCCCAAGCGGCGTACCGAGCAGCTTCTCGAAGAGATCGCCGCCGAAGGCAACACTTTCACCGCCAAGCAACTCGCCCGCCTCTTCGCCCCCGCGGGCCTCGACATCGGTGCCGACACGCCCGAGGGCATCGCTCTATCCATCATCGGCGAGATCCAAAGCGTCCTCAGATCACGCGATGGCGGCCATCTTCGCAACCGCCAGGGTTCGATCTATGACCGAAAATAGCAGTGGCAAAATCGGAGGCTTGCTCCTCGCTGCCGGCGGCTCCAGCCGCCTCGGCCGCCCAAAACAGCTCGTCCGATTCCAAGGCAAGACCCTCATCCGCCGAGCCGCCGAGACTCTTGTTGATTCCAGATGCGATCCAATAATCGTTGTCCTCGGTGCCGAGATCGACGGCTCAATATCTGAGATCTCAGGCCTTCCCGTCAACATGTACATCAACAAAGACTGGCAAACCGGAATGAGCTCTTCGATAAAAGCAGGTCTTAAGGGACTTTTGAAACTCGAGCCGGATCTCGCCGCCATAATGATCACACTGTGCGATCAGCCCTATATTTCATCCAGCATTTTGGATACCTACATAACTCTCTTCCTTGGTAACCAACCAGACGTTGTAGCGGCTGAGTATGAGGGAACGAAGGGAGTTCCGGCTCTATTTGCCAGCTCAGTGTTCGATGAGCTTTCGAAGCTGGAAGGCGACAAAGGCGCGAGGGAACTGATTCACAACAACAAAAGGGTTTTCTCGATCAATTTGAAAGAAGGCGGTGTGGATATAGACACGATTGACGACTTAAAAAAGTCGCTCACCACGGGTTGACCTGCGCAACCGGTTTACCTATGTTTGAAAAGGTTACCTTGATTCTAAGTACCCTTTGGCTAAATCCTACAAGTGCACCTGCGTGACGCAATATGAAACGCCCGGTATTTTTGCTATTACTTTGTATTCTTGGTCTTGCGACAGGCTTTCTTCTGCCCTCTTATCTTGATCATCTGCCCAACCTTCAACTCTCGGCGATGATTACGGGCTTTTTCGTCTTTTTCTTCGCCCTCGCCTCGTTTGTCGCCGCAGTGATCCGAAATATGGAACCGGCGCCAAATTTGACCGAAGCTGACAAATGGAATGCCAAGCGTAGCCACGGCAAAACTGAGTATGTAAGGAGTTTTGTGGTCAAAGGTATTCTACCGTGCACTGTCTTTCTTGCCGTATTCTCTGCACCACACATGTTCGAGTCCGGTTTTCCCATCCCGGCAATACTCTTTCTCGTATTCCTATTCTTTATGTGCATCCTTTCTCTCGTAGGAATCGGACGTCTTTTCTGGGAACACAACGAACGCCGATACAAACTCGTCGAGCGGCTGAACGCTCCTACAAATTCCTCAAAATAAACTCCGTCATCAGCGTGTACATGTGCTTGACCTGTTGGGGGTTGGTGACGCCGTGGCGTTGGGTGGGGTATAGCATCAGGTCGAACTGCTTGTCGTATTTTTGAAGCTCGTTCGCAAATTGGATCGTGTTTTGGGGATGGACGTTGTCGTCCATTAGGCCGTGGATGAGCACCAGGCGGCCCGAGAGATTTTTGGCAGCTTTTACGATGGAGGTGCGCTCATAGCCGTCCCGGTTATTTTGCGGCGTCATCATATAACGCTCGGTGTAGATAGTGTCGTACAGCCGCCAGTCGGTGCCGGTGCCACCCGCAATTCCCATCTTGAACGATTTGCTATGAGTTAACGCATAGCTGGTCATCGAACCGCCGTAGCTCCAGCCGTGGATGCCGATGCGGTTGCCGTCGACGTAGGAGAGAGATTTGAGGTAATTCAGGCCGTCCTCGATGTCGCGGAGTTCGAGTTCGTACATGCGTTTGTAGATCGGCCAGGCCGATTCCTCGCCCTTGCCGCTCGCCGAGCGGTTGTCGCAGACCCAGATAATGTAGCCTTTTTGGGCCAGCATTTGGAACCACATCGCGCGATTGCCGCCCCAGCGGTTGGCGACTGACGGAGCATGCGGCCCGGCGTAGGTGAACTGGAATACAGGATATTTTCGCGACGGGTCAAAGTCAGGCGGCTTGATCATCATCGCTTCCATTTCGAAACCGTCACGCGTCTTGACCTGCATGAACTCAGGCTTGCTCAGCTTGTATTGACTGAGAACATCGACGCGATTTGAGTTGATGACGCGTTCGAGCGAGCCGTCGGCACGGTTTAGGCGGACTTGGGGCGGTGTATTTACATCGCTCCAGTTTTCGACGAAGTGCGTGTAGGTCGAGTTGAACGCGGCAAGGTGCAGGCCGTCGCCGCGAGTCAGGCGTTCGGGCTGGCCGCCGCGAAGCGAGACGCGATAGGCATTCGCCGCGATATGGCTGTCCTTGGTCGCAGAGAAGTAGACGTAACCGTTCTTCTCATCGACTCCATAAAGATCGCGGATCTCCCATTTGCCATTGGTCAGCTGCGTTATCTGCTGGCCGTCGTTGTCGTACAGATAGATGTGCCGCCAACCGTTGCGTGCCGATTGCCAGACGAAGCCTGTACCGACCTGCGGGTTCTGAAAATGGACGGGATTGTCATAGACCTCGACCCACGCAGGCGTTTCCTCGGTCAAAACTTTGCGCACCTTGCCGTCGAGGCCCGAAGCATTGAGATCGAGATATGTCTGCTCTCGATTCAACGCTTGGAAGATCACATTCCGGCTGTCCGGTGCCCAAGCGACGCGGGCGATAAGCAGATCGTCGGGTTTGTATTTGGCGAGATCGACAAACCTCGCCGCGTCTCCGGCCTGACGCAACACGGGCGGCAGGCGTTCGCCAACCTTTGGGATACGGCCGACGTTTGGGAGCAATTGCGTCTTATTTACATCCGCGATGCCGAGGCGAACGACCGGATTCGGATCGCCCGCTTTCGGATAATGCTCGACCTCGACCTTTTGCTCTTTGGGCACGTCATTGACTATCGTGAACCGCGGCACGTTCGACTCGTCGAGCCGCAGGAAGGCAATATAACGGCTGTCGGGCGACCACCAATAGCCACGCTTATTCCCGCGGCCATAAAGCTCTTCTTCGTAAACCCAATCGAGATAGCCGTTGAATATCGGCTTATCACCGAGGCGTCCGTCGCGTGTAAGCTGCTTTTCGTTTGCCTTGGCAATATCAACGACGAAGAGATTGTTGCCGCGGACGAAGCTGATCAGCTTGCCGTCGGGCGAAAAATCAGCCTCAAGCTCCGCGTCGTAGTTGCTCGTGAGCTTCTTCAAATTTCGCGTCGCGATGTCATAAAACCACAGATCGCTCGCATGATTGAGCAACACGCCGCTTTCGTTCGCATTGAATTGCAACCCCGGCGAATTAGCCATAGCCGTCGCATCCTCAGCCTTCACGCCATTCCGCTGCAACGCCGCCGAGAGCGAAGCGCTGTCAAAATAAGGCACCGCCTGCCCCGTCACCGCGTCAACACGCATCAGCCGCCCGTTCACCAACTGCTTGAACGACTTCCCATCCCCCGCCCACTGCACCGCCACCGGCGTCCCGCCGAAACGCACACGTCTTGCTGCGTCAGGGCTGAAAATGTCGTCGAGCGTGAGGAGCTTGTCCTGGGCAACGACGACCGAAGAGAGGGCGAACAAAGCAATGACGAGGAACTGAAGCTTTTTCATATGGTTAAGAAGGGATAAAGGATTTCTTGAGCTTAAAAAGAATGATATTTCAATAGCGTGCGGCAATCAACTTGAGATTTGTATCCATTTAGATACACTCGTAGAAGATCAAAAATGAGGAAGTTAACCAAATTCGATGCTGCGGAATATCTAAACAGCGATAAAGCGATTGCAGAATATCTTACAGCTGCTTTAGAGGATGAGAACCCAGATGTGTTTCTGGCGGCAGTCGCTGATGTGGCAAAGGCTCGTGGGATGGCCACGATAGCCAAGGAAAGTGGGCTGGGCCGTGAGAGTCTCTATAAAGCTCTCGCTCCAGGAGCGAAGCCGAGGTATGAGACTATTGTTAAGGTGCTGCACGGAATGGGTGTAAAGATATCAGTTTCAACTTAGCTAGGTGTTACTTATGGATAATGTCGAAATCAGCGAGTTAGTCGACAGCCTCGATTCTTCCGTTCCCAAGGAGAATTCGCATTTCGCTCTTTACATGTATGGAGGCGGACCAGATGAGTCGTTTACTCAGGGAAATAGAAATGGCTATCTTAGGTATGGAATCGAGTTCCTGAAGGCCGGAATCAGAATTAAGGACGATAAACTAGCTGAAACTGATGTTGAACTTGGCTACCTGATAAACGAAGATTCAGACTTCCACTGCCACTACTTTAAGGTAAGTGATGAGCCTCGAGATGAGGAAGACAACTCTAACTGGAAAGACAATCTTGTTCCCGCAGTATTTATTGGGTGCCTTGTTCTCGTGCTGATCTTGGCAATCATCGGCTTCGGAACAATCGTAAAGTATCTTTCTACTCAGGCCTTCGGGTGAGCCTTGTCATAAACCTCGATCATCTTCTCCATCGAAACTTGTGTGTAGATTTGCGTGGTCGATAGCCTCGCGTGGCCTAGCAATTCCTGAATATCTCGCAAGTCGGCTCCGCTGTCTAGTAGGTGCGTGGCGAAGGTGTGTCGCAATGAGTGCGGCGAGATGTCGTGGATGTCGGCGCACATTTTTATGTATTTATCGATCATGCGGCCGACGCTGCGGGTGGTGAGGCGGCCGCCGCGGCGGTGTAGGAAGAGGGCGTTGTCACGCTCGACTTCGGGGGCTCCGCTGAGGAAGGCGGCTCTCGTCGATTCGAGATAGAGCACGACGGCCTGTGCGGCTGGTTCGCCGAAGGGCACGATGCGCTGCTTCTTGCGTTTGCCGGTGACACGAACCATTCGTTCGCGAAGATCGACGTCGTTTATGTCGATCCCAACCAGTTCGCCGACACGAATGCCCGTCGCGTACAAAAACTCAAGTATCGCCCGGTCACGCCGCCCGAGATCGGTATTGATATCCGGCGTCTCGACAAAGCGAACGGCGTCCTCCATCGAGAGATGATTTGGCAATTTCCGCTCGATCTTTGGCGTGGCGACTAGCTTGGCAGGGTTAGACTCGAGCTTGCCTTCGCGGATCAGAAATTGGAAGAAGGTCCTCAATGACGCCAGCTTTCTCGCGACCGACGTCTTCTTATGATCGCCATGCAGCGACGCCATCCATTCGCGTATTGTGAGCCGGTCGATCTGATCCAGCGGAAAATCATCACGCTTCTCCACACTAAATAAATGCTGCTGAAACTGCTCCAGATCGCTCGCATAATTGCGAAGCGTATGCGGGCTCAGGTTACGCTCGTATTTGAGGTGTTGAAAGAATTGTGTGACGTAGTCATCGAACATCGATTAGATTCTAATACAGATCACCACCAAGTTTGTCAGTATCGATACCAGACAGGTTCAAAAGGTAAATACACGCCGTACGATAGTCACCATCATCGGGTGTCCAGCGATCGACCAAATGATAACGGCCCTCGCGTACTCCCTCCAGAATCCACCGTGCCCCGTCATGCCCAGAATCATCATCGTCACCAAGTTTCCAATAACCTGCTTTTTCCAACAACGCCAGAAAATCACACCATTGACCGTCGCCGATAGTTTTCTCCTCCCTCCGAACTAAGCTACCGGGTTCGTAGCCTCCAGTCCCACTCATTTCAACAAACACCAGCTTGGTAGTATTCGATGAGCGCTCTACTCGCACGATAATTGGACGGTGAAAGGTTCGAAGCCATAGAAAACGATAGATTTCCTTTTCCGATTCGTACACTCCGATAAGAGAAGGCTCCTCCATCGCGGTCAGGTGTTTGCCGTACCAGTCATTGAAAAATACGTCACGAGTAGCGTATCCACCCGCGAATTCATCTTTTTCAAAATATCCGCTTTTACCTTGTGAAATTTGAGAGATATTTCTTGATAAACCCGGAAAACCTCCCGAATCGGAACACAGACTAACGGGACGAACATTCTGAAGTGCGTCCATTTCCTCCGACAGGGGCAGAATTGAGACAAAGCGAAGATACGCCGCTATACAAACTACGATGGCGACAATCGGGAGCAATATGAGGAGTTTACGCATGGGAGCTTGACGTGTATTAGCGTTTGGGAACGTAGTAGCCTTTTCTAGTTCTTAGTGTCAGGCTTTGTCGCCCTTTGACGCTGATCGAGATCGGGCGAAATTCGCCGCGTTTGTCGGCTTCGTCTTCGGGGTAATAGCTGAGGATGTATTGCTGCGAAAGCTCGACCGAGATGCGGTCGAAGGCGTCTTTCATTTCTTGTTCGTCGATGGGCGAATAGACGGCCCCGCCCGTTGCTGCGGTGATATCGATCATGCGGCGTTCGGCGGTGAGGGCACGGATGTTGGCGTTGCCGCCGCGCATGCCCGTGCGTTTGAAATTCTCAAACTCCTTTGTTTTTACAACATATACCTGCACATCGCTGACCTGCAGCGATCTGATGACGCCCTCGAGCGTAGTCTTCATATCGCTGTAAGTGTCTTCGCCGTCGGAGACGATAACGAGGACGCGGCGACCTGAGGCGCCTTTGAGATACTCGGCTACCTCGATAATGCCGTCGAGCAGGGCGGTCGCACCTTTGGGTTCCGGAAAATACTCAATAGCTTGAGTAAGCAAAGCGATGTCGCGGGTAAAGGGCTGTTCGAGCCGAGTGTAATCGGCCAGCGAGAATAACGCCGCCATGTCGCGGTCGGGCCGGATGACACGGCGGAAAAACCTTACTGCCGCATCCTTTTCAAACTCTCTTGCGATCAGCACGCTCGACGAATTATCGAATAACATCGCCAAACGTATCGGCGAATCGCTCCGGCTCAATTCGGCGATCTCCGCAACCTTGCCATCGACCTTTAGCTCGAAATCGGTGAGCTTGAGTGTGCCAACAGCGCGGCCGCGTTCGTCGGTGACAGAGACTGGAATTGGGACGAGAACGGATTCGACTTTGATAATATCGTCGTCGATCTTTACGGAAGGCGTAGTCACCGCGATCGGTTTTGGCGACGGCGTTGCCGATGTAAGCACCGATGGCCCGCTTATCGAACGCGGCGGCGTGGGCGTGGGGCTCGGCTTCGTTCGTCCGGATTGCGCATGAGTATTAACCGCGAAACACGCGAAAAGCACGAAAGATAAAACTGGAACAGTAAAACGCATTCTTCGCACT
>JANNWQ010000181.1:0-13161 GCA_031408595.1 Acidobacteriota bacterium
ACGAGTCTCGGCGGATTTACGCAACAATTTGACGGTCTTGATCAGCAAGTCGTCAAAATCGAGAGCATTCGCCGTATTTAAGCGGTCGTCGTACATCTTGAAGACCTTCGCGATCGTCGCGTTCTTTTCGTCACCGTACTCGACCTTCGACGCGAACATCTCGTAGTCTTCGCCGCGATTCTTGGCCGAGCTGATGGCGTTGCGAACATATCGGGGATTCAAGGTCTTTTCGTCGAGCCCAAGGTCCTTGATACACGCCTTCACGACCTTTTGCGTGTCGTCGGTGTCGTAGATCGTGAAGGATTTCTTATAGCCTTCGCCGAGCAGCTCAATGTCTTGTCTTAGGATTCGAACACACAGGCTGTGAAAGGTCGAGATGAGCGGTGCGGACTGCAGCCGCTCGCCCTTGAGCAGTTCCTCGATACGCGAACGCATCTCGCCCGCCGCCTTATTTGTAAAGGTCACGGCGAGAATATTGTGCGGTGCAACCCCTTGTTCCCTAATCATATGAGCGATGCGAACCGTGATCACACGGGTTTTGCCCGAACCGGCACCCGCGAGAATAAGCAACGGCCCGTCGGACGCCAAAACGGCCTCTTTCTGCTGCGGATTGAGTGAAGATAATAGATCCATAGGAATAACAACGGATTTCACGGATTAACTCAGATTTGTAAGAAATTCCTATCTGCGAAAATCTGTGTCAATCCGTTGTTGAACTTTCTTCCGCTTACTTTATTAGAGCCTGAATTTCCTTGAACTGCTCGTGCTTTGCGTCACGCATTAGTTCGAAGAGGGCCATTTCGATCGAGGATTCGATCACGCCTGCACGCCGCATTTTTTGCAGGCCGGCGAGGCGGTTGTATTCGAAGCGTGAGGTGACACAATCGCAAAGTATGTGCACCTGAAAGCCCCGTTCGATGAGGTCGTGGGCGGTTTGGCTGACGCAAATGTGCGTTTCGAGCCCGCAGATGACGACTTGCGAGACACCTAGCTCGGTAAGTTTATCGACAAAAGGCGAGGCTCCGCATGAGCTAAATGCTGTCTTTTCAAAGGTTTCGTAGCCATCCGGTAATGCCAGCCTGATCTCTTCAGCAGTCGGCCCGAGCCCTTTCGGATACTGCTCCGTCACCAAAACCGGCAGCCCCAACGCCAAAAATCCACTCACCGCCGTCGAGGCCCGCGAAGCTGTCACCGAAAAGTCCGGCATCACATTCCGAAACCCTTCCTGAATGTCCACCACGACCAACGCCGCCTTCGCTCTATCAAGTATCTGCGGATGCATCAGCTACCTTCCTCTCTCGCCGCCGCCTCTTTCGCGACCCGCCGCTCTTCCTTCTCCCGCATCTCTTTCTTATACGTCTTAAAGAAAAAATACACCACCACGACGCAGACGATCAGTATCAAGATCATCATCGCCGCAATAAAATAAACCTCCGCACGACCAGATCCAGGCATGCTCTCAGTGTAGAATTACCAGCCCCCACATTCAAGTCCATCAATTTTCGCCCCATTTTCAATTGTGAATTGTGCACGCTTCATTTCACACTGATCCGCCGCTTGTCCCATTTTCCCTACCCTCAGCGCGCGCGCAGTTTTTTCGTGAAACACCTTAAGCCTCATATCAACAACACTTACGATTTTCAAGGATCCAGTTTTTCTGCAAAAACTCTTCGCGACCTTATTAAGCCTTAATAATCCCCAGCTCGCCGCCATCCTAGATCAATCCAAAAGCAAGGCACTAAAACCGGCTTGGCGAAAGTGAGTATCGGTCGTGAGGGCGTCGGTTAGGTCGTTGTCCTTCATCGCGATAAACGAGAAGCAGTCGGTAAGTCCCCAGTCTTTGTCCGATCGCTGCTCGAATAGCTCAAAGGCACGACCAAACGCAGGCTGGGAAACCGGAACAATGTCGACCAGTTCGTTTTCTTGAAGATACCAAATGATACTCGCGGCTTGAGCTCGAAACTGCTTTCCGGCTAATCCATTCCCGATCTCGACCAAGATGAGTTGTGTTGTAACTAGCCGCCGATCGTCAGCCACGATGATTTGTGCCACTCGATGGCCTTTGAATGCCACTGGTCGCGTGTGTTGAAGAGGGCGTAAACGTATGCAGTATCGAGAAAAAGAGACGGCGTTGCCACGAGAATTTAGTCCTCCGGTTTGCCGTTTGCGTAGAAGTCATGACGCTCTGCAAAGTCCGCAACTCCGACATCCGTCGCGAGATCCGCGATCATCCTAAGCGGATGCGGCTTGAGACCCGCTCCATTTGTTTTGGCTGGCTCCGCGATGTGGTGATAACGCTCTTCGATCTGCTCGACCATCTCAAGAACCTCTTCCTGAGCCGCTCGCGGCAAATGAAAAACCTTATCCTGAATTGTCTCTACCACGTTCATAACACCCAGATATTACTATCAAAGAGAATTGAACACAATCTTTTTCGGTATCTTCATTTTGCATTGTCCATTGTGAATTTTGCATTAATAGTCGTCCGCGTCAGCATAGAACCAGAGAAGCTCTGATACCTGACAATCAAGAAGCGGTGGCCGGACAATGCTTGAAAGAATCGCGAAAATCGCAGGCCCTACCCTTTCGTCCCTTTAACTTTTTTAGAAGGAAGCAGGCTTGTTTTATTGTCAATCGAACTCGAAGCCAGGGCCGCACACTACCATTAACGTTTGTGGGCGATACCACTGTTTTGACATCAAGGGGTAACTTCATAGATGACCCTCATCCACTAGACCCTCATCCGCTCCATGGACGTTGCGGGCAATACCACTGCGCTTGACTTCATGGGGTAATTTCATAGATGACCCCCATCCTTTTAAAGGAGAGAATCCCAAAGTAACCTTGTTACGGAGTTGGGATAGGTCTTGCGATTGAAACGGGCACCTTGATTAGATGCCCGTCTCTTTTCGTTTTGATACCGCTTAGTTGATCGAGAACTATCTTGCTACCAGTGGAATATCGCCATTCAGACCAAAATTGAACACTTCAAACCCAAGATCCGAGCTGCGATAGACATACCAATTGCCATCCGACGGGCGAAAGACTGCAATGTCGGCCTTGCCGTCCGAGTCGTAATTTCCCGTCACGGGTATATCGCCGTTCAGTCCCCAGTTTGCAGCCGCGAATGTGGAATCGGAGCTCCGCATCCAATACCAGACACCTGTGCTCGGGCGGAAGACCGCGACATCGCTCTTGCCGTCACCGTCGAAGTCGGCTGGCGTCGGGATATCGCCATTCAATCCCCAACCGATCGCCCCGAATCCCGAATCGGAACTTCTTACCCAATACCAGACGCCGGTAGACGGGCGGAACACGGCGACATCGTCCTTACCGTCGCCATCCATATCGGCGGGAACTGGTTTGTCCTCGTCAAGGCCCCAGTTGAAAATTGCAAAGCCCGTGTTGTCACTCTTGAGGATGTACCAAGCACCATTTGACGGGCGATAGATAGTCAGGTCGAGGCGGCCATCGCCGTCGAAATCACCGCGTACAGGAGTGTCGCTTGCGAGGCCCCATTGGATGGAAGTTACGCCTCCGTCTGAGCTGCGTTTGATATCCCAGACGCCGACGTTACCGGCATTGCGATAGACGGCTAGGTCGGTCTTGCCGTCACCGTCATAGTCGCCTGAGACGACGCGGTCTGACGACGAACCAAAGCTCTGGCTGGAGATGCCTTCGGAATTCGCGGCATACCAGACGCCGGTCGACGGCCGGAACAATGCAAAATCATTGAGTCCGTCGCCATTCAAGTCACCGCCGCCGCCGCGTTGACGAAATCCACCTCGGATCTCTCCGTTTGGATTATTGACACTGGTGATTACTGCCGACCAAATGCCGGAGCGTAGCTGCTGGATCTGAGCTGCATTGACATTAAAGGTTGCAGCAACAAAATTGCCATTGCGACCGCCTACGACGCCGAGATCGCGGATCGTGATCACAGTTCCGAGCGTCGTCTCGATACGGGCACCGGTCTGATTACTCGTGAGGTTGTGAAATTCGCCAAATACGGTCGCCTGCGTCTCCGAGGCATTGAGCGAAACTTTGATCTCGCCAGTCGCTGCCGTGGCAACCGCAGGTGTCACACCTGCACCGGTCAGGTGCGATTCGAATGAGCGTCCGAATGACGGCGTTGGGCTTGTCGATGGCGACGGACTTGGCGAACCGGATGGAGATCCAGTCGGAGTAGGTGACGGGGTTCCAAAAATCGAGCCAAACGTACCGCTTAGGATAGTGGCTGACCCGTTTCTAATAGAGATCGACATCCCCGACGTAACGACCGGAACGGTCTGGCCGTTATCGCTGCGAAGCCGCAGACCGCCCTCGCCACCGCTCTGAACTGACATTGTTCCAGCAGTCGTTCCGTTAACTACAACGGTGAGTGATGTGCCGATAGCGAGATTTATCTGACGGACGCGAACCTCTAGCTCAGTGCGGCTGCTGTGCAACTCGTATGACGCGAAACCATTTGGCAAGACGCCGTTAAGAGTCGGGCCAGTAAGTCCCGCAAAAAGGTCACCGGCATTTGGCGAAGGCGAAGGCGAAGGGCTGCCCGTAGGTGAAACGCTCGGCGAAGGGCTCGCTGTTCCGGTTGGTGAAACGGATGGAGAAGGGCTTGCCGTTCCTGTCGGCGATACCGATGGTGAAGGGCTGCCTGTTGGCGAACCGGTTGGCGAAGTTGTCGGCGAGGGCGTTGCTCCACCACCACCAAACACACCGGCGACCACTACCGTCGAGCCGTTTCGTACCTGTACGGTCGAACCGTTGTTTACCGTCGGAACGCTCTGCCCGTCCTCGGTCTTGAGCTCTAGCTTTGCTTTTTGCCGGTCATCGACCGTCAACTGACCGATCGAGTTGCCATCAACAAATGCGGTTAAAACCGTTCCTTGAGTAAGACTGAGATCCTCGACCTCAACCTCGATCTCTCGATTGCCGCTCTGATACAATTCCCACGTTGCGTCGCCATGGGGATTAACCGTGCCGCTCGGTGCTGCGAGGACCGCAGTGCGAACAAGTATGACCGGCGTACCGTCAGCCTTGACGCTGTTAGTCAAAAGCGGCACCGAGACCCACGCCGCAAGCATCGCAGAAAGTGCGAGGACCTTAACCGATTTCCAATTTCTTTTTTCCGACTGTTTCATGTAATTACTCCTGATCTGTTAATTACCCCGAATCGAGGTGTCGTCAAATACACAGTGAAAAACAGAAGCGGAAAAAGACAGGTGCCAAAAATAAAAAAAAGCCGCCCGAAACTTACGTTTCAGACGGCCTCGATCCGGCTCTAAGGTTTTCGGAAAGTGACGACTATTTCACAAGAAAATTCTCAAAGCCCGAAGTGGTAGCGTTATTTGCGGGTATCGGACAAGCCTGATTGTTCGTAACCGCACATAGAGCGTCGACGCGTTTCAGCCTAACCTCTCCCCAAGGTGGTACATTATCAAATCTCTTGTCGACCGATGTTTCCTTCACCTGGCCGAGCAGATCGTGCGGCGTCGCAAAGCTCGTAGGGAACCTTGCCTTTACTAGGGCAATGACCCCAGCGACGATAGGAGCGGACATCGAAGTTCCCGACCACATACCGTAACGACCGCCGGGCAGAGCGCTTACTATCTCTTCGCCCGGGGCGGTGACCTTAACCCATTGGCGGTCGTAGGTCGAGAATGCAGCCAGATCGTCGTATCGAGTACTTGCCCCAACAGCCAACATTCCATCTCGTCGCTCGGCGGCGGGAAAGACAGCAGCAGTACCCATACCATTACCAGACGCGACCGCAACCGCAAGGCGGCGAGTGCCGATCTCGGGAAAAGTCGTGCCGGTAACAGTCGAGCCTACATCGACACAATCAAGCAGATCGTGCAGCACACGCACGTCTTCAGGATAACCAATGCTCAGATTTGCAACGTCCGCTCCGTGTGCGGCCGCCCAGATTAATCCTGCAGTGATGCGCCAAAGTTCTCCCGAACCGTCGGGACCGAGTATGCGCAGCGGCATTATCTTGGCGTCAGGGACGGTCAAAGCTACGATTCCGGCAACGTGTGTTCCGTGTCCGTAAGACGGATTCTGATAAAGCACGCCAACCTCGCTGGGGTCGTTGTCGCCGTCGACGAAATCCCAACGATCAGATTGCGGGACGAGTTTGCCTGCAAACGCCGGATGCGTGAGATCTATCCCTGTATCGAGAACGGCGACAACTATCGGCTGGCCGTTATCGACCCGCAGTCCCCTGGTCCCGGCCGCAGCAAACGCCTCATTAAGCCGTATCCTGTGCGGAAACCACTGTCGAGCATATCCTCTCGCGCTGCCGCCTGTCGCCCACGAGCGCCCGATCGCCCACGAACGGCCCTGCGTCCACGGCAATCCCTCGCGCTCGACTTGCGACAGTTTGCGATTCACCTCTCGGAAGATGATCCGGGTATCCCCGTTCATCGCGGAAACAACCTGTGTCGGCGTCTGACCATTTGTGATCTGGAGAAGGTAGATGGCAGGCGAGGCGACCTGTGAGATCGGTGTCGGATTGAGGCCGTATTGAGCGGCAACGGCCGTCAGGCTGGCAGCAGGCGTCAATTGAACGATTACCTGGTTAGGGACGCAGCTACAATCCTGTGAAAGAGCGACGCCGAAGGACGCGACCGTGATGAGGACCGCGAAAACACAGTGGACTAAAATTTGGGCCGATCTAGCGTACATGGATTTGTTGCAACTCAAAGAAGACCTTTCCTACCTCCAACAGTCACGCTCATGTTATCAAAAAGACACGAGGGGTAAAAAAATTTACGGGCCTATATAAATAAACGGTGCCCAGAGAAACGGGTGTTCACCCCGGCCTATCATCTCCATTTGCACATTTCTAAGGGCGGCAGCGGGCGTGCTCCCCGAGCGTATCTCGCGATAAAATTTTGGCATCATTTCGCTCGACACAATATCGTTTACGGCCCAAAGGCTCACTATCAGCGACTGTACACCGGCCGAGAGAAAACCGCGTACAAGCCCCAATAACTCCTCGCCCGGGAAAATCTTACTCACGCCGGCTTCGCAGGCGCTCAGGGTAACAAGCCTGGCATTGATCCGTGAGGCGACAAGATCTCTCACCGTAACCCATCCATCCGCAAGATGGAGGCTTGAGTACATCGGATTATCGAGGCGAAACTCGCCGTGACATGCTATATGGATGTAATCACTGTCCACCGCGTTGGTCGCAAACGCCGATAATGTTGCCGACGAACCTGTCAGGACCGTCGAGTTCGGCTCATCTTTTCTGATCGACTCAATCTCGGATTCAACCAGCGGTATGCGTTCGTCCGCAAAGCCGACCAGCAGCTTTTTGTCCGTTCTGCGTTGTTTCCGGGTCGATAGCTCCCGCCAAACCGACCAGCTTGGAGCGCTGCGAATCTCGAAGAGCTCGGCCAGATATCGCGTTCCATCAAATAGGGCGGCAAACGGAACGTAGTGGATCGGTCCTGCGGGAATTATCAGCAGCCGGTCTCCGCGAATCCGATCCGCCAACGGTTGAAATAGCTTCTGGTACAACTCATTTAGACATCGGTCCGCTTTGGCTTTCATTTGCACCGCGAACCGCCCCAAACGTGCGGCACCGTAACGGGCAGCGTCGAACTGAAAATGCAGGCGTTCCAGTAATCCGGTGATCTCGCTTTCCGACGCAACGGACGGGACGAAACTAATTCCTGTCTCGTTTGCCACGAACGCTCCTATTCGTCCGTCGACGACCGCATACTCGACCAAAGTGGTCGAGCGTGGCAGAGCCTCAACATCAGCAGAGTTTTGGCTGGTTACCGGTTTTGTTTCGGCTGCCAGACTCGCGATGCGGCGATCCAGATCGGCGAGTGTCTGCTCCGCTCGACGGATCTCCGTTTTGATACGGACGCCATCTGACGGGGCTGCTACCTCTGATCGACGATAAAGAAGATTCAACTCCGCACGGACATCTGCGGCCTGAGACGAGAGTCTTCGTGCCGCCGGGTCTCGTTGGTTGAAAGTTCGGCGAAGAAGCATCGAACGAGACCGGCCCTTTTCCACGACCTCAAAAGCCTGCTCTACCCGGCCTTGGGAAATTAAAAGGCTGGCGTAATCCGAGTAGACTTCAAGACGCGAGGCCGAGAACGAGATGCTGAACTCATCATTAAAAAGTGTTTCCCTCTGTCGCTCAAGAGCATCTATCGCGTTTCTAAAATGGCGACTTGCCATCGAGGGTGTTCCGTTCTTAAGGTAGACGCGACCCAACCAGGTTTCGGCAACTCGAATGGCTTCGGGATAATGCTGCTTCGCCGCAAGTTTAATCGCTAGATGTAGATTTACCTCGGACGCCTCCAGATCGTCGCTGAAAGCAGCGATACCACTAAGCAATTCAAAGCGCGGTAAACTTCGCGGGTTTTCATCACTGCGGATCAGCTCAAGAGTGGCGTTAAGAAGGAACCTTGCATTTCTTGTCGTTCCGCCTCCCAGCTCAACCTCAACGAGGGAAAGCAGCGACGCAACCATACCCGATACATTTTCCTCGCGGTAGAATAAGATCCGGGCCCTGGACAGAGAACGTTTTGCCTTCGCCAGATCGCCGGTGCGGATGAGTACACGACCGAGACTCAAACGCGTGCGGGCCTCCTCTGCCCGCAATTTGAAGTGAGCAAATTGCGACGAGAGCCGCGTATATGTTTCAATCGCTTCCACGCTCAAATTGAGTTCCGAATATATATCGGCGATCTCAAGATCGGCGACTGCAGACTGGTGAGGCATGCCGAGTTCGGCGTAGCGTTGACGCGATGTCTCAAGCGATCTAAGGGCGGCGGAATAATCGCCACGCATCAAAGCGAGATTACCGAGACTAGCTTCTATCTCCGCTTCGGTTACCGCCATTCTCAAGAGTCGTGCCGTCTTAAGGGCCAACTGGTAAAATTTTTCCGCTCTTTTGAAATCATTTAGATCGGTATAAGTGTTTGCAAGTCCGTTCTCGGCCATCGCCTGCAACCGCGTCTCGCCCGCCTTGATAAAACGCCGCCGGGCCGAGGCACCGTATTTCTCCGCTTCGTGGTGATGCGACCGACGCGACGCGATGTTGCTAAGATTCATTTCGATCTTGCCCGCAGCCAGATGATCGCCGGCTTGGTTGAAGATAGCGAGAGCTTGCTGCGCGACAGTTATCGCTTCGTCGTAACGTCCCAGCATTGCCAGGGCGAGCAACATTGCGACCGCAGTTTGTGCAGCGTCGGTTTCCCGGCCGAGCCCTGCAAGAATTTCCCCGGCTTCCTCTAAAGAGTCGATCGCTCGCTCGAAACTTCCGCTTGAGATGAATGCGATACCCGTCACCCAGGCTTTGGAGGCTAAGTTGTAAGGGTTGGCGTTGATTCTGGAAAGAGCCTTCAATGCCGTTGCTGCTCGGCGAGTTCGAGCGGGATCGATCGTCCACGATGCGTAACAGATTTTGCGGATCTCATCCGCCAGACGCTCGTCAGCGAGCCGTTCGAAGGTCTTGAGCAAGTCCTTTCGCTCGTTTGCAGTGGCTGCGTCAACGATCTGTTTGGCAAGATGGCGTCTCGTCATAAACTCTCACAACTAGTTTACGAAGAAAAAAGACGAAGGTCGCGCGACCTTCGTCTTTTGGCGGGTTGCGGGTGAAGAGGTGTTAGTCTAGGTCAAGAGCCTCAATCGCGATCTCGTGCGTGGCTCCGTGCAGGAGAAGTGAATATTGTCCAGGCACAATGCCGGAGAAACCAAACTCGCTGAACGTATCGATATCAACTTTAATGACGGAGTCACCGCCTTCGATAGTCGCGGTTCCGTTCTCAAATCCGTCCCCAAGTATCTGTCCGTGGATCGCAAATCCTTTCTCCGACGACTTGATACGAAGGTCGACAGCGTTGTCGCCGGAGTCGAACAGCATCTGCCGGGCCTTCGCTTCACCGGCCGAGCGTTCTCCGAAAACAGCCGTTCCCGGGGCAAGATCCGCTTGAAGCACCGCGAGAACCTGACGGAGCAGAGTCGGCACTGGCTCGCTTATGCGGGTTCGGAACAAATCTTTTACATATTTAATCGCGTCCGTAGGTGCGTCGATCGAATCATCCGAAGCCATTCGGCGGAGAATGTGGTCAAGTTGTTGTTCTTCGCTTAATTTCATGTTTTTGGCGACTTTGGCCGCTCACATTGAAACAGTGCCCCGAAAGAGCACAAAAAGACACTGCCAGAGATCAGGCTGTCAAAATCTTTCCCAGTTTCTTTAAACAACGCGTTCTCAGAGGACTGATACTGGTTTCGCCCACGCCGATAGCGGCTCCT
Organism: Acidobacteriota bacterium; assembly: GCA_031408595.1. GTDB lineage: Bacteria > Acidobacteriota > Blastocatellia > Pyrinomonadales > Pyrinomonadaceae > OLB17. Next base: position 10,285 of record JANNWQ010000181.1, read on the forward strand.
ACTTCGGCATAAGTTGCCGCCGGATCACGAAGATATATCATAGAGATGATCTTTTGACACTTTTCTTCAAGATCTTTCATCGCAATTCTAATGAGATGCTGTTCTTCGAGTTCGATCAGCAGTTCGTCGGCCAAAGGTGATCGGTCGGTGAGATTGTTCATCTCAGCTTCCATTTCCTCTTCAGTCAGTGGTGAATAAAACCCCTTTGAACCTCGGACAAGCGCCCAGGTTTTGAACTTTGACGTCGTCACTATCCACGAACGGATACGTCCTGGCTGCTCGATCTCGTCTATCTTTTGAAACAACGTTAAGCAAACGTCCTGAAATACGTCCGCGCACTGCTCATTGGTCAGTCCGGCGCGACGCGGAATAGCATACATAAGCCGCTGATACCGGTCAACGATCTCGTCCCAAGCTGATTGATCCCCACGACGACACCGCTCGACGAGGCGTGCGTCTTGCTTCGACGCATCGCTTTCACCGATAGCCAGTAGGGTCAAATTTGTATCAGGAGCCGCAGTCACTGACCTAGATTCTGGATCATGGCCTAATAATTCGCAAGATTCATAGCTGCTATGGCATTACGTACAATTCTTCAATGTTCCAAAGCGAATATGGCAGAATTCCGCTTGGGGAGTAGTTGCCGATGTTTGATCTCGCAGCTGAAGTGAGGTGTCTAGCGACGATGGGTATCACCGGCATCTCATCCCGAATAATAGTTTGTATTTCGACAAAAAGGGCCAGGCGTTTGTTTTGATCCCGCTCGACGGCCTGTTCAAGAAACAGTTTGTCAATGCGTCCTTCCCATTCAGTTGAAGGAGTTTTCTGATCGGGCTGCCACTGATGCAGCTCACCACTGCTGACAAGAAAACTCTGGAATGACGAAGGTTCGGTATCTCCCATAGAGATACCGAGTAAAACGGCATCATAATCGTAGGTCTCAGCCCACTTTCGCGTCAGAGCTCCGAACTCCAATGGAGCGATCTGCATTTTGATCCCGAGTTTGCTCAAGTCTTGTTGTAGAACGGCTGCGATCAATTTTCGTGGTTCGCTCTCAATTGGAACGATCAACGTAAATTCGACTGGGTTGTTACTCCCATCGACCAGTACTGGATCGGACGGAGCCCCGGACTTCTTAAAACCGGCCTCGGTCAAAAGCCGCTCGGCACCGGCTAGGTCATAGGCGATCTTCCCGATTCCGGGTTCGGCCCAAAATTTGTTTGCGGGCGAGACAAAACCGCTGAGCGGCGATGCCAAGCCCTGTAGCGTGCTGGATGCTATCGACTCGCGATCCACGGCCGCCGAAATAGCCCGTCGGAACCTGGTATCCGCAAACCATGCACGCTTGATCTGATTCTTTAAGGGCCTTCCTTTACGGTCAGCGGTGTTGAGGTTGAACCACAAGTGATCAATTCCAAGGCCGGGGCCCGCATTAACTGCGCGAACCGGTCCTACAGTTTTGGAAAGCTCGGCGTAGTCGGACGGCCTGATCCGGTCGGCCAGATCGAGCGTACCCTGCCCTAGTTGTAGAAATGTTTTGTTGGCGTCCGGGTTGACGACGACAGTCAGCTTGTCAAGGTAAGGAAGTTGTTGTCCTTTTTCGTCTTTACGCCAATAGTGCGGGTTGCGGGCAAACTCGATGCGCTCGCCTACAATGGAACTAGCCACCACGAAAGGCCCGCTCGAAACGATCTGGGCTGGCGCCGAATCTACTTTCCATGCTTGTGAGAGTTTTTCCACCCTTTGAGCTGCCCCGAGGATGTGTTCGGGCAAGACGCCGAGATTGATCAGATAGTTCTCGACACTCGCCACCGCCCTTGGAAAGATCATTTGAAGGTTGCGGTCGTCGATTCGTTTTGTCGCGATCGGTTGGCCATCAACTAACATGGAGTCGCGAAAGGCAGCGGCCTCTGTTTTCTCGTCGTAAATTGCATCCAGTGTAAAGATAACGTCGCCGGACGTAAGCGGTGCGCTGTCAGAGAACTGCAACCCTTCGCGGAGCCTAATGTCCACAGTTCGCGCGTCAGCACCGACGGTCCAGCTTTCCGCAAGTCCGGCAACAACTTTTTGAGATTTGTGATCGAATTCGACAAGGCGACTCGTCAGCATATAAAGGGAAATGATGATTGACGCCTCGTCGTTTGCAACAAGATAGTTGAAAGTACTAGGCGGAGCCGTTACCCTGTACCGCAGCTCGCCGCCACGGACGGCCTCTATTTTCTGCGGCGGATCACTTTCAGGCTTAGATACGTTTGATGCAGGGTTCAAGGAGCAGCTCTGGGAAAACAATACTCCCAGAAATATGATCATGATCGGTCGCATACGAATATTCTCCTACATATCATCCTAACAGCGATTCTGTCGGATGGTACACACGAACAGTTATGGAAATTGAACTCGTTAGAGATCAGTGAACCGGTTTCGTTTCATTGCGCAGCAAAAAGTAAGCGGCAGCCACGGCCTAGTCCTGACTATGTTCATTAGCAATGTCAGTGGCAACTTGCGATAAATAGAGTTCATTTACTTCCTCGAAGCAATCGGGAGCAATCGGGGTCTGGCCTACTTTATTACTATTCTCCCACAATTGATAAATTTAAATGAAGACTTTTTTTATCGGCGGAATGCTACATTATCGGCAATAGCGGCGGATCGTTGTATCTTTTGGGGCAGAATTTGTGTTAGCGTCGCAGGCAGAGGCGGGTTGAATGCTGAATTCGGAATTTCGAATGACGAATAAAGCGGCCCGCGTCTTGAGATCTTTGACAAATTCGCTGATGCCCGTGTTTATTGGCTGAAAAGTACTTTTCGGACGACTTTTTGAGCCCAACTTTGCGAAGAGCAGCGGTTAGTGGCTAGTTGCAGTGAAGCGTAAGTATC
>JANNWQ010000182.1:0-9180 GCA_031408595.1 Acidobacteriota bacterium
TAGGTTGTTGGGCTGAAGCACTTCCGCTAAAGACCACCATCAAACCAAACATCATCGTTAAGAACATTAATTTTTTCATTTTTTTACTATCTCCTAAGTTTTTTTTATTTGTTAATTTCCTAGAGCGGCGCGAAAAACGACTAATCGCGCCTCCGTTTCTCACCAGCGACTATTTTCTGCTCGCTGTCCAAAATTTCAGCCAACGATGTTATGCAAATCATTACTGCACCCGCTTCAATTTCGGTAAAATGTGCCGCGCCCGTTTCGACGATCTGGAAAATCCGGCTTTGTTTGATGCCAAACATAACGGCGGCTTGCGCGATCGCCAACATCGGTTCTCCGCATCCCGCACAAGTCATTTGCTTGGCCGAGGGCGTTTGGCGAATGACAAACCGCCGGGTGGTGACGACTAATCCTTCAAAATTTCGTTTGATTTCCATTCAATTTCGCCTTAAAGTATTGTCATTGGGTAAATCTAACCTGGGCATTAGAAAATGTCTGGATTTATTTTGGATTTATTTTGGATTTATTTTGGATAACGCTAAACACTCAGAAACACCTGCTTTTTATCGTTTCGGCACATTTTTATTAGATCTGCCGGAGCGTCGTTTGTGGCGTAAAGAAGAGGCTGTACAACTTGTCCCAAAGCAGTTCGATCTTTTGCTTTTTTTTGTCGCGAACGCCGGCCGAGTAACGAAAAAAAATGAGATCCTCGACGCCGTCTGGCCCGGCACCTACGTCGAGGAAAATACTCTCGCCCGGAATGTGTCATTGCTCAGAAAACTGCTCGGGACAGACGGCAGCGGCAAGAAACCCATCGAAACCGTTCCAAAGATCGGCTATCGCTTTACGCCCGAGGTCACGGAAGCCGACCAAAGCGATCTACTGATCGTCGAGGAGCAAACCGTCCAATATTTCCGGGCTGAAGAAACGATCTCGCATACGACGTCGCCGATGCGCCGCTTCTCGCCGGCTTTTGCGGTGGCCGTTGCCGCTGTTCTGTTGACGGTACTCGCGGTCGGCGGATCTAGCCTTTACCAGGGTGCTATTGCGGGAAATGGGCAGGGCACTGATGCGCGTGCGGCAAAGCAACGCTCGCTACTTGCCGCGACATCTGATCGAAACGTCATACAGATCGGCTCGGTCGTTAATCTTCAAAATCGTTACCCGAACGATGGCTCGTACCTCGACGCGTGGGGACAGGTTTGGAGTAAACCGGAATTCAAAAAAGTCCCGACCGAGACAATGTTCGTTTCAACACACCGAAACCCCAACCGCGATAACGGTTCGGGCAGTTGGGAGATCGTTTCCGCCAACGGGAAAAACAATGGCGAACCGCTCGTTGTTGGCGACCGAATTCATCTTAGCAATATGTACCCCAATGCCGGTTACCTAGACGCCTGTGGTTGGACTGAGCATTTACCTGTTTTCGAGAAGTTTGCGGATCAAACAGGAGCGGTCTTTACCACCCGATCCCCGAACCGTGACAATGGAACCGGAGTCTGGATCATAAGAAGCTCAACCGCAGAGGATGGCAGTCCGGTATTCGAAGGCGACAACATCGCTATCGAAAGCAGCTATTTCATCAATGATGCGGGGAAGAACCGCGTTTCCGGCTTCTTAAATGTCACCGGAAAGGTCACCGACATCCCGGCTTTCAGCGACTACAAAGGTTCAAAGTTGGTATTCACCAAGAGCCTATCGTTCGATCAACCGATCCCCGATATTTGGACGATCACAAATAGCAAGGCATTTGCGGAATGAACTATTCATAGTTGATCCCGTTGGCTGAGGTTGAACATCTGCGTCCGACAGAAAACAAAAGGCACGAAACGTGATTCCCGTTTCGTGCCTTTATTTATTTGAAGTAAGCGTTTATTCCACAGTTACCGATTTCGCGAGATTTCTCGGTTGATCAACATCGCATCCTCTACGCACCGCGATATGGTACGAGAGCAGTTGTAACGGCACGATCGATAGGATCGGACCTAACAGATCGCTCGTCTCGGGGATCTCGATGACGTGGCTTGAGACCTTGCTCGACATCGTGTCACCTTCCGTCAAGACGGAAATGATGATGCCGTCGCGGCTTTTTACCTCGACGATATTTGAATGCGTTTTTTCGTATCGCAGTTCGCTTAAGGCGTTACCTGTTTCTTTTGTGTTGATAACGACGACCGGGAGTTTCTCGTCAATAAGCGCGTTCGGGCCGTGCTTCATTTCGCCGGCGGGGTAGCCTTCGGCGTGGATGTAGCTGATCTCTTTGAGCTTTAACGCTCCTTCGAGAGCGACCGGGAAATTGATTCCTCGGCCGAGATACAGGAAGTCCTGTACGCGGAAGAATTCTTTCGAAAGCACTTCAATTGAATCGGCGTCGTTCAGGAGCTGCTCGATCTTCAGCGGCAATTCGGCAAGGTCTTGAGCAAGCTTTTTGGCCCGCGTTTCATCTATATTTCCGCGAAGCTCGCCAAGATACAGCGCAAACAAATACAACGCGACCATCTGTGCCGTAAACGCCTTTGTCGAAGCCACGCCGATCTCCGGCCCGGCGTGCGTCAATATAGTTCCGTCCGCCTCGCGCGTGATCATCGAGCCGTGGACATTGCATATCGCCAACACCTTGCAGCCAGCCTGTTTCGCCTCACGCATCGCGGCGATCGTGTCGGCGGTCTCGCCAGATTGTGAGATGACGATCACCAAATCATTCTCTGACAAGACGGGGTCGCGATAGCGAAATTCCGACGCATAATCGACCTCGACCGGAATGCGTGCAAGTTGTTCGAGCATGTATTTGCCCGCGAGGCCAGCGTGCCAGGAGGTGCCACAGGCAGCGATCTTGATCGACGTGATCGTCTTAAAATCGTCCTCGGAGATATCCATCGGATCAAGATAGACCTTGCCCGTATCGAGCGAAACGCGTCCTTGCACAGTATCCCGCACGGCACGCGGCTGCTCGTATATCTCCTTTAGCATGAAGTGTTTGAACCCGCCCTTCTCAGCCTGGATAGGGTCCCAGGTGATTCGCTGCTGTTCGGGCTCGACCGCGTTTCCGTCGAAATCGGTCACGCGAACCGAGTCTTTAGTAAGGATCGCCATTTCCCTATCACCCAGAAAGAAAACGTCACGCGTGTGAGCAAGGATCGGCGGAATATCGGACGCGACGAAGAACTCGCCATCGCCCAACCCAATAACAACCGGCGGGCCTTCGCGAACAGCAATTATCGTGTCCGGCTCATCCACGGAAATGATGGCCAACGCAAAAATGCCCCGCAGTTCAGAGACAGTTTTGCGAACCGAAAGCTCAAGCGACAGCCCTTCGGTATCGATGTAGTGTCCGATCAGATGAGCGACGACTTCGGTATCGGTCTCCGTGTAAAACTCGTGCCCCTCTGCCTGCAAACGCTCTTTGAGGTGCAGATAGTTCTCAATAATGCCGTTGTGAACGACAACGACTTTGCCCGATTGGTCGCGATGCGGATGCGCATTTTCCTCCGTGGGCCGCCCGTGCGTCGCCCAACGCGTATGCCCGATCCCGTAATTCCCATCAAGCGGATTCAAACGGATCGCTTCCTCAAGATTTCGCAGCTTACCCTCAGCCCGTCGCAGACTCAGCTTATGATCGTCATCAACCACAGCAATACCCGCCGAGTCATACCCGCGATACTCGAGCTTACGCAAACCGTCAATGATCAACGGCACAACTTGTTTATTTCCAACGTATCCGACTATTCCGCACATAATATTTTGGTGACAAGTAAACGGTAAACGGTGACAAGAAAGAACAACCACCTTTCATTTAGTTATTTCGTCTTGTCTTTTAGATGTCTCGACAAACCTACTAACATCCGGCCTATGCTATCCGCCATTGCCTTTAACTCAACATACTCGGGTTGTTTCAAAGAACCCAATTTGGAAGCAATAAGAAGCTCCGTTTCCACTTCGCTACAGGAGCCCTGAGCAATTGCCAAAAACTGCAAAAACTCTTTGTCAGATTGGCGGGCAGCCCCTTCCGCAATATTCGCAGGAATCGACACTGCCGCTCTACGAATTTGGGAGGTCAAACCAAACTTTTCTTCAGAAGGAAAATCCTTTGTTCGCCTGTAGATCAATACGACGAATTCAACCGCTTTTTGCCAAACCTCAAGCTTCTCGTGTGGTCGCACGCTCTTCTCCTGTCATTCGTCACTTGTCACCTGTGACTGTTTTTATCGCTCTGGCGGGGGCTCCAACTGCAAGCTTGTTTGGCCCAATATCTTTTGTGACAACACTTCCCGCTCCGGTGACCGCTCCGTCACCGACGGTGATCGGGGCGACGAGCATGGTGTCGGAACCGATCTTTACGTTGTCGCCGATGACGGTTGCATGTTTGTTGACGCCGTCGTAATTGCAGGTGATCGTGCCGGCACCAATGTTTGTTTTCTCCCCGATTGTAGCGTCGCCGAGGTACGTGAGGTGGCTGGCTTTTGAGCCTTTGCCTAGCGTTGTCTTCTTTAGCTCGACGAAGTTGCCTACTTTTGACTTGTCCGCCATCACGGCGTTGCCGCGGAGGTGTGCCATTGGGCCGACGGTGCAGTCGTCCCCGACGGTCGAGTCGGTGATGAAGGTATTGTCTTTGATCTCAACGCCGTTTCCGATGGTCGAATTGACTATTCGCACGCCCGGGCGGATAGTACAGCCGTCGCCGATAACTGTCTTTCCTTCAACAGTTACGTTCGGGTAAATAACGGTGTCGCGGCCGATAACAGCCTTTGCGCTGATATAGACGGCTTTAGGGTCAATGAATGTTACGCCGTTCTCAAGCATTAGACTCTCGACGGTGCGGCGGCGGATGACCTTTTCCATTTGGGCGAGTTGGCGGCGGTCGTTGACGCCCTCGACCTCGCGTGGATCATCGCATTCATAGATCGCGACTGCCTCGCCGTCTTCGCGAAGGATCTGCGGCACGTCGGTCAGATAATATTCGCCCTGAGCGTTGTTATTGACGACACGTTCAAGTGCAGCGAAGAGTTTCTTGGTATCAAAACAATAGATCCCCGAATTGATCTCGTTGATCTGTCTTTGCGCGTCTGACGCATCTTTTTGCTCGATGATCCGCTCAAATCCGCCATTCTCGCTACGCACAACACGGCCGTATCCTGTTGGATCTTTTAGTCTTACTGTTAGCACCGTACAACTTGCGTTCTGTTCGGCATGAGCTTTTGTCAAAGCCGCCAAAGTCGCCTCGGTGATCATCGGAACGTCCCCCGACAAGACCAATGTGGTTGAGTCGCGGCCTTCGAGAACCGAACGTCCGGCGTTTACCGCATCGCCAGTTCCGAGCTGTTTTTCCTGTACGGCAAACTCAAATATTCCGCTGTCGAGCCCTCCCAAAACCTCTGCCTTAACGTCCTCAGCCTGATGACCGACGATCACACAAACCTTCTGCGGGCCAAGCGTCGATGCAGTTTCGCAGACGTGATTTATCAACGCCCGGCCATCGAGCTTGTGCAGCACCTTGGCGAGGTTTGACTTCATACGCGTGCCGAGGCCAGCGGCTAAAATTAGGATGTCGAGGTTCTGTTTCATATGTAAAGCAGGCTTTCCAGCCTGCTTATCAACTTGGCGAGGATGCCCGATGAACAGGCTGGAAAGTTTGTTCTACACGCGGCTGTAAAGCGCACAGTAGCAACACTTGGGCCAATTTTTCAGGATGATGGCGGACCATTTCGCCGTCGTCCAATAGATTACCATAAACGATCTCGGCCCCTTCGATGGTCTCGGGCGAGATCGAGCCGTGGACGCCGATCTGCTCGGCACCTTCGCCCGTGTATTTTTCGAGTTGGATCTCGTTAATTGGGCGATTATTTACGATCACGTAATCAAAACCGATCTGCGGTGCATACTCGCGAACGATCTCAAGATGCCGCCGTGCGGACAGACCATCGGTCTCGCCAGGCTGCGTCATCAGATTACAAACGAAGACTTTAACGGCATTAGACCGTGCGATCGCGTCTGAAACACCTGCGACAAGGATCGGTGGCAACAAGCTTGTAAACAGCGATCCCGGCCCGATCGTTATGACATTTGCCGACTCGATAGCGGCTAGCGTCTCCGGCATCGGCTGACAATCGGCTGGTTCGAGCGAGAGACGTTTAATGAGATGGCCAACCTTTGCAATGTTTGTCTCGCCGCGAACTGTTGTACCGTCGGTCAATTCGGCGGCGAGCCGAACATCCGCGACCGTCGCCGGATAAATATGGCCTTTGCTTGCAAGAATTTCGGACGAAAGCTTCACGGCTTCAGCAAAATCCCCTGTTATCTCTGACAAAGCCGCCAGAAACAAGTTACCAAAGATATGCCCGCCGAGATCGCCGTCGCCGCGAAAGCGATGCTTGAACAGCCGTGACAGCAACTGCGAATCCTCGCTCAGAGCGACCATGCAGTTTCGAATATCGCCAGGCGGCAACATTTGCAGTTCGTCCCGCAGACGGCCGGAGCTACCACCATCGTCCGTTACCGCAACAATAGCCGAAAGATTATCGAGCCAGATCGGTTCGGTTTCACTCTCATGCACAAACCGCTTAAGCCCCGACAGAAGCGTAGAAAGGCCATTGCCACCGCCAATGGCGACAAAATTTAGCCCGGTCAGACTATCGGAGAATAAATGGTGCTTCATCTTGGGGAAGTGACAAGAGAACGGTGACAGGTGATGGGCAAGGCAAAACCGCGACAACCTGTCACTTGTTACCTGTCACAAAAATCTAGACGGGGTTGTTTGGTGACGCGAATCCGCGGCCACCGTCGGCGAGCGCGTACCGACTACGGATAGTCTAGCATTGTGGCTCGCGGCTCGACAACGGAAATTTTTCCGCTACAGCAAACGACAACGGGCAATGGAAGCTCTCGCTAGCCATTGCCCGTTGGAATTCTTACTAAGAGTCTAGTTGTAGCTGCTCAGTGCTTCGCTTTCTTCGTCGTAAACGTCAAAGACGGTGAGAAGCTTGGTGATCGCGAGTAGATCTTGGATCTTCTGCGTCAATTTAAGGAGCTTAAGTACGCCACCTTCTTTCTTGACTGCTGTGAAGCTGGACACCAATTCGCCGATACCGCTCGAATCGATGTAGCCAACGCCTGCGAGGTTAAGCAGGAGTTTGTTCTTGCCTTCGCCGAGCAAGCGGCGAATGGTGCCTCGAAGTGCGACGCTGCCCTCGCCGATCGTCACTTTTCCCGAAAGGTCGAGAATCGTAACGTCGCCGGCCTGGCGCTCAGAGATAGTGATATCAGACATGGTTTCTCCTCTTTCTAATTAAAATATTGCGAAAGCAAATTCTACCCAATAAAGTGAAAATGTGAAAGAGTGGAAAAGCAAAAATCTCTACCGTTAACTTTCACCTTTCTCACTTTCAACCTTTCTCAATCCGCGACCTTCTTGACCATCGTTACCTCAAGACCGCCATCTTCCGGATTTGACCATGAGATCTCGTCCATAAATGAATTCATGAAAAGAATTCCGCGGCCGTTTGTTTTGAGCAGATTTTCGGGGTCCGTCGGGTCGGGAATATCCTCGACCTTAAAGCCCGTACCGAAATCACGTACGATGATGGCCACTCCATCATCGAGATGCTCAAAGCGGACGTTGACCTCTTTTGACTCGTCAAATTTATTGCCATGCTTGACCGCATTTGCGACGGACTCGCGAATGGCGAGGTCTATCGCGTAGCAAAACTCATCACCGTGACCGCGGTCACGGGCAAATTCGTCAGCAGCAATAGCCGCGTCCTCGACGGACTCGATACGGCTCGGCAGTTGTATTTCTCGAATAGCAGTCATGGGCGTATGTTTTGTAAGGTATAGTTTCATCCCCTGAGATGTCAAGAGAATGGGAGCTACGAACCAAAAATTAAGCCGCGCCAAATTCCTTAAGGGCGTTGTGAATCTGCCCGGCGACAAATCGATTTCGCACCGGGCAGCAATGCTGGCTTCGATCGCGGTCGGCGAGACTCGGATCGCGAACTACGCTACCAGCGTCGATTGTGCATCGACACTCGGCTGTATGGCAGCTCTCGGAGTCGAGATTACCCGCAGCGGCAGTGACGTTCTGATTCGCGGCGTTGGGAAAGATGGTTTGCGACCAGCGGATGGCCCGCTCGATTGCGGCAACAGCGGTACAACGATGCGGCTTCTGTCCGGAATTCTCGCAGGCCAACCGTTCGAGACGACGCTGATCGGCGACGAATCGCTTCAAAAAAGGCCGATGAAGCGAATCATCGAGCCATTGGCGGAAATGGGAGCGTCCCTTTCATCGACCGACGGGCGTGCACCCATCGTGATCGGTGGACGCCGGCCTTTGAATGCAATCGAGTATCGTCCGCCGGTCGCATCGGCACAGATAAAATCATGCGTCTTGCTCGCGGGGCTATTTGCAGACGGCGAAACTGCGGTCGTCGAACCGGTTGCAACTCGCGACCATACGGAGCGAATGCTGCGGTGGTTCGGCGTTGATGTAACCTCCGAGAATGGCCGCATTTCGGTCTCGGGCGATGCCGTTTTGACCGCTCGCGATATGGTGATCCCGTGCGACATTTCGGCAGCCGCTTTTTTTGCGGTCGCAGCAGCGTGCCTGGACGGCTCGGTCGTCACGATGCCCGGCGTAGGCGTGAACCGTTCGCGAAGAGCCATCCTCACGGTGCTGCAAAGCCTGGGAGCACGTATCGAAGTTTCGACAATATCTAAAGTTTGTAACGAGTCGGTCGCTGACATCCGCGTTGTTGGCGGACTTGGATCAAATCCCGCGCGGACAACACCGGTCATACGCGGCGAGACGATCGCGCATTTGATCGACGAGATCCCGATCCTAGCCGTTTTCGGCACACAATTAGAAAGCGGGATCGAGATCCGCGGCGCCGCAGAGTTGCGTGTAAAAGAATCGGACCGTATCGCGACCGTGGTCGAAAACCTCAGGCGAATGGGAGCGACCGTGACCGAGTTCGACGACGGCATGCGGATCGAAAAAAGCGAATTGCACGGAGCCGTGATCGATTCTTATGGAGACCATCGCATCGCAATGGCATTTGCCGTCGCCGGACTTTTTGCCGATGGCGAAACTGAAATAATCGACGCCAACTGCGCCGCAGTTTCGTTCCCCGGCTTTTTCGAAATGCTCGAAGCGGTTACAGTAAGAGATTAGCCCTCGAAATACAG
>JANNWQ010000183.1:0-9760 GCA_031408595.1 Acidobacteriota bacterium
GCACGAACGGTGACCACGGGAACCTTCGGCTACTACCGCTTCGACGACCTGGCAGCCGGCGAGACCTACACGCTCGGCATCACCTCAAACCGTTACGGCTTCATATCGAAGACGATAACAACCGACTCAACCCTCGCGGAAATAGACTTCATCGCCCAGGACTAACCTCCGAAGCAACGAAACTACTTCCCATAAAACCAAAAAAGGCGGCCCGACAACTGGCCGCCCTTTTCCTCTTTGTGTTCTCTGTGTCTTCCCTTAGTGTCCTTTGTGATAAAACTCTTAAATCCTTATCACAAAGGCCACAAAGGGAAGACACAAAGGGTGAGCCTTTTCGATTCAAACCGTATTTGTGTAAAATCAGGAAGAAAGTTCGCATTCCAATGAGTATTTACAAAGACCTCGAACCGATCGATCTTGACCAGATCAAGACTTACGAACTCGCATCGCGACCGAGCAAGGTGACGATCGCGGATTTTGCCGTACCGCCAACTCCGCACGATTTGATCTCGGAATTTCTCAATAAATTACCGAATATTCTTGCAGTTCAGAGCATCAGATCTCTCGCTGTGCAGATCCGTCGGGCCCGTGATCTCGGCAAACCAATAATTTGGGGTTTCGGCGGGCACGTAGTCAAAACTGGCCTTGCTCCGATCGTGATCGATCTGATGCAGCGTGGTTTTGTAACTGCGATCGCGGGAAATGGTTCGGTGTTAGTACACGACACCGAGATAGCAATGGTAGGTTTTACAAGCGAAGACGTTGACGCGACGCTCGGCAAGGGCGATTTTGGAGCCGCAAAAGAAACCGGTGAGATACTTAATGCCGCCGCGAGAAAAGGTCGCATGGATGGCATCGGACTGGGCGAGGCGATGGGGAGGGAAGTCTCATCATTGAACCCGCCGTACGCCGACAAATCGATGCTGTGCGAGGCTTACAAACGCGGCGTTCCTGTCACCGCACATCTTACGATCGGAGCGGACATCGGGCATTTCCATGCCTCGGCAGATGGGGCTGATCTTGGAGCGACCTCGCACACCGATTTTAGGCTGATGTGTTCACTGGTGAAGCAGATGGACGGCGGTGGTGTTTATATCAATTACGGCTCGGCGGTCGTGATGCCGGAGATTTTTATGAAGGCGATCTCGGTCGTCCGAAATCTTGGACACGACGTGAACGACATCACGACTGCGAATTTTGATTTCGTCCAGCGATATCGTCCGCTGACGAACGTCGTACACCGCCCAACTGCAGGCGGGGCCGGTCGAGGATATTCGGTCACCGGCCATCATGAACTGACGATGCCGTTACTCGCTGCACAGATCCTCGTTGGTGAAAAATAATTATGAGAAAGTATGGATTTCTATTTTTTCTAGCATTTATGTTCTCGATCAGTACTAGCGGTCAGGTCAAACTTGAAGCGGAGCAGTATCGCATTTACGACGGCAAAGGGAATCCGGCGACGCTTGGGGATATCCTGAAAGCTGCCGGCGCCAGCGATGCACTTTTCCTTGGGGAGAATCATGATGACGCGGTTGGGCACGCCTTTCAAGCTGAAGTGTTCAGACAGATCGTTGAACGCGAAATGGGGAATCGAAAGATCGGGCTGACGCTTGAGATGTTCGAGCGGGACATTCAAGTTGTTATTGACGAATATCTTAGCGGTTTGATTACCGAGAATCACTTTCTGCTAAGTTCGCGGCCCTGGGGGAATTACAAGTGGGACTATCGCCCACTCGTCGAACTCGCAAAAGAGAAAAAGCTGCCGGTTATCGCCGCCAATGCTCCTCGACGCTACATCAACATGGTTTCTCGAAACGGACGCGAGGCTCTCAACCGCCTTTCAAAAGATGCTCGCAAATCGTTACCGCCCCTGCCGTACGCAGAGCCGTCGGCGGCTTATTCGGCAAAATTCAAGACTCTAATGGGGCCAAGCCCTGAAGCTCAAATGGGGATCGACAAGATCCTGGCGTCGCAATCTCTGTGGGACGCATCGATGGCACACGCTGTCGCGACATTTCTCAAGGAGAATAAAAAAGGCCTCGCGGTTCATCTAAACGGTAGTTTTCATACCGAGAGCCGCCTTGGAACCGTCGATCACCTGCTCAAATACCGGTCGAAAACACGGGTCACTGTTGTTACGATCCGCTACGAAGATGATTTCAAGCTATTTAACAAAACCAAGCATACCGACCTCGGCGATTTTGTCGTTCTGACCGACGGCAAACAGCCACGAAGCAAACGAAATTAGCCATTAAAAAAGGGAGGCCGTCGAGCCTCCCTTCTTTTTATTTGTCGGCGACGGACTATTTATCTCGCGTAGCTGTGAACGGGATCGTGCCAAATCCCGAATTTGTCAGCGTTCCCGACATCGTATCGCCGCTGATCGCACCGGAGACTGCAAAATCAACTGAGTTGCCCTGTACGTCAGCCTTTAGAACTGCGGTAAAGCTTCCTCCATTGATCTTACCGTCGACAAATGTTCCGCCTCCGAGCGGTGAGATGGTCGAACCCGTAAATGTGGAACCGCTCTGTGCGATCTCGACCGCGAGTTGAACGACCTGGCCGCCGGCATCGGCGAGCATCGTCCATTTACCGTCAAGTGAATTGGCATCAGCATTGGCAGCAGCGGCCGGCTGGGTGATCTTAACGTTTTTCGGGTCAACGGTGATCTCGCCTAGACGTTTAGCGACCTCAGGGGTCATTGTTGCCTGATAGCGGCCGCCAAGATGTTTTGCCAGAAACTTCTCTGCAGCGGCGACCATCGCCATATTGTTTACCGGGCGGGCAAAGCCGTGGCCTTCGTCCGGTGCCAGAATGTACTCAACCGGGTAGTTACGATCGCGCAGTGCGACGACGATCTGGTCTGACTCACGCTGTTTTACTCGCGGGTCGTTCGCACCCTGAACGACCATCAGCGGCGTTTTGATCTTGTCCGCAGAATAGAGTGGTGACTGCCGCTTCATCTGAGCGAGGCCTTCGGGAGTGTTGGGGTCGCCCATACGCTTGTAAAAAATTACGCGTCCGGCTTCCCAATAAGGCGGGATCGATTCGAGCAGAGTCTTGAGGTTTGACGGAGCAACGATCGCGACTCCGGCGGCATAAACATCCGGTGTAAATGCAACACCCGCGAGCGTTGCATAGCCGCCGTAGCTGCCGCCCATGATGCCTACGCGTTTGGTGTCGACAGTGCCGTTAGCGACAAGATGCTTGACGCCCCACGTGATGTCGTCCTGCATCTTTTGGCCCCACTCGTTGTTTCCGGCGTTAAGAAATTTCTTGCCATAGCCGGTCGAGCCGCGAAAGTTCATACTCAGAACCGCATAACCGCGGTTCGCCCAAAACTGCGAATAGCTGTTATAACCCCACGAATCGCGTGCCCACGGCCCGCCGTGCGGGAAAACGATGAGCGGCAGATTTTTTGGCGAGACACCCTTGGGTAGAGTCAGGTATGCCGGAATTTCGAGGCCGTCCGACGATCTATATTTGATCGGCGTCATCGGTGAGAGTGCCTTTCGGTCGAGCTTTTCGCGTACCTGATAGAGAGTTTTCAGTTTGCCCGATTTACGGTCATACAGCCAGACCGTTCCAGGGTCGACATCGCTATTTGTGACGACAACGAACTTTGTTTCATCCGCCGTCGCTGATTGAAAGTTGACATCGCGGTCGCCGAGCATCTTTTTGATCTTGTTGTAGTCGTTCTCGTATGACTTATCTTTCCACACGATTCGAACACGATCATCCTCATAAGTGGTAGAAATGATCTCTTTTGAAACTTCCGAAATATTAACGCCGCTGAGATCGACCTTGCCGAGCGGATCGCCCTCGACCTTTTCAACTTTGCCGCTTGCGACATCTAAAAGTTGGAGTTCGATCAGATCAAGATCGCCTTTGTTGGTCTGAATGTAAATTCGTTTACTATCTTTATGAAACGCGACAGGAGCACACGATTCAAACAAGTTGCACGAATAAATGACGGTCGAAGTGCCGTCATCGTTGAGACGCAATATTTCGGTGTCACCATTCTGCGGCGAACGGAGCGACAGTCGGAGTTTGTCCGCATTATCAAAGATCAGGCCTTGCAGACGGTCCTTGTTCTCTTTGATCAGCGTACGTTCGCCAGTCGAGATCTTGACCTTGTAGATGTCGTGCCATGCTTTGTCACGTTCGTTAATGCCGACGATTATCGCATCTGAATCCGACTTAGGAACAGATTGGATGATCGCTCTCACGCCCTTACCCGCAGTGATGTTGCGAGCCGATGGAACCTTGGAACCGGCGGCAGGCTTGTCGGCTGGATTGACGGCATAGACGTTGAAATTCTCGTCGCCGCTTTGATCCTGTACGAACATTATGTATTTAGAGTCGCGCGACCAGAAATACTGTTGCACCGGACGTGCGGTCTCGGCGGTCAACGGACGTGCGGCTTCGAAAGCCTCGTCGACGCCCTTGACCCAAACGTTCATCGTACCGTCAAGCGGTCTGATGAATGAAATGTATTTCCCATCGGGCGAGATCTGCGAACGGGCGTATTCGGGATTGCCAAAGATCAGTTCGCGGTCGAGCAGCGGGGGCTGCTGCGCCGAAACCGAAGTTGAGGCCAGACAAATGAGCAAGGAAAGAAACGACAAAATGACTTTGATTTTCATAGTTTTAGTTTGATCGACGATTGATATACGACCATATTTCACTGGATGTTCAGGCGAATTCTCGCCACGTTTCGTGACTCCAACGGCGTTTTTGAAACGAGCCCTCGTTCCAAAATCCTTGTTTTAGCTCAATTACAGGCTCAGAGTGCTTCGGCATCAAAACCGTTACGACATCGAATCGATGTTTCTGCTCCCATACGTCGAATATTCGCCTGTAAACACGGGCCGTCCTGGTTATCTGTCGCTGTTTGCGAAGGTCGACGGCGGCAATGATCGGGGCTAACTCGTCCGATCGCCGGGTCTTGACCTCGATAAAGCATAGCGTCTCGCCGTCCAGAGCGATGATATCGATCTCGCCTGTCACAGAAACGCCCTTACTGTTGCGGCCGACCGGGACTTTGAAATTGGCGACGACGATCCGATAACCTCTCGCGACCAGGAATTCAGTAGCGAGCTTTTCGCCGCGCTCGCCCAAGGCACTTGTGCTCCCCGGTTGCGAACCGTTATCCTTATCGATGATCGACAATATTTCCGCCATTGTTTTCTAAGTTTATGAAGCCTAATTGTATCAAATCCACTCTCGCACTGGCAGTTCTCTCTATCAGCTTAGGTGCCCAGACACCTACGCCGTCGGCGACACCATTCGTCGCACCGCCTTTGCCCGAGATCGTCCAGACAGCGTTGCCTACCGCATTCTCGTACGATCCGACAAAACTTGCGTCACCGTTTCATACTGAAAGTGCCCGGCGTGGTTCGCGCGTCGTACCGCAGCCTGCGAATGCAAAGCTGACCGTTCCGAAAGGGTTTAAGGTGAATGTTTACGCCGAGGGTGATTTTCGTTATCCACGCTGGATGGCTTTGGCACCGAATGGCGATGTTTTTGTAGCAGATTCGCGGGCCAATTCGATCATCGTTTTGCGGGATACGAATAAGGACGGCAAGGCGGATCAGCGTTGGGTATGGTCGGCTAAACTCGCGCAGCCTTTTGGGATGGCTTTTCATAAAGGCTGGTTTTATGTCGCCAACACAGATTCCATCGTGCGGTTCAGCTACAATAGGGGCCAGACCGAGGCCGCCGGTGAACCGGAACGCGTCGTCGAGCTGACCGCAGGTGGTTACAACCAGCATTGGACACGAAATGTCTTGTTCTCAAAAGATGGCAAGCAGATGTTCGTCTCGATCGGCTCGGCGAGCAATGTCGACGTCGAGGCCGATCCTCGGCGTGCGGCGATCTCGGTTTATGATCCTGACGGTAAGAACCATCGCATTTACGCCGGAGGACTGCGCAATCCGATCGGGCTGGCCTGGAACCCAAATACTGGCGAACTATGGACGGCCGTCAACGAACGCGACGGACTCGGTGACGATCTTGTTCCCGATTACGCGACGAGCGTGAAGGACGGCGGCTGGTACGGCTGGCCGTATTCCTATATCGGCAAAAATCGCGATCCGCGCAGGAAAGAGGAAACAGCTCTCGTGGACAAGACGATCGTTCCTGATGTGCTATTCACATCGCACGTTGCTTCGCTTGGCATACAGTTCTACACGGGCAAGATGTTTCCCAAGGAATATCAAGGCGATGCATTCGTAGCGTTTCACGGTTCATGGAACCGAGCGAAGCTTTCGGGATACACCGTCGTTCGTATTCCGTTCGATGCCAAAGGAAAGCTCGAAGGAAACCGATATGAGAATTTCGTTTCCGGCTGGCTGCCGGATGAGAATTCGAATGACGTTTGGGGCCGTCCGGTCGGACTGCTGGTCAATTCCGACGGCTCGTTGCTGATCGCTGACGACGGAGCGCGGAAGATATGGCGGGTCAGTTACGGGAAATAATCCAAGAGAACCCGCGTGGCTATAGAATTAGCGAGTCTCCGGTGATGTTGCTTAACTCTAAATAACGTATCCCAGGACTAAGACTTTTGTCTTCGTCCGTTGCCCTGTACCATTTAATCTCAATAAGGTCGCCCAGCCAATAGTGCTCAGGATCTTCGGGCTCTCGAAGCATCGGAATCGTGCGTTCAACTACCCTCCAACTGCCTTCCGACGTGGCTTCGATAAATAAGTGGGTCTCAAAATCGGTGCTATTAAATGTTTTCGTTACAGCGACATGCGCCCGATTCCGTTTTGTCCAGTCGTTCCAAATGAACCGGCGAGCTTTCTCAAGGGATCTTTCACAGCCAGTCGGGTCAATTGCTTGGCGTTCGAGCCCGCAGCCCAGCTGACCGCCGTCAACAAAAGTGGTCATCTCGCGGCCCTGGTAGATCACGCGGTTCAAGCACGTCGAGCGTTCACTCAAGTCGGTAAGTTCATCGCAAAGGTACTTTGGGCCGATCTGCTTTTTTTCAGGCGGAACTGTGACTTCAATGATATTGCCCGATTGAGCCTCTGGTAGATTAACCGAAGCTCCCCACCGCGTGAGAGACAAACCTTGCCACAAGCAGACGGCAGCAAGTCCAACTGCAAATGTCCGTAGCATGATTCTTCCCCACGAATAACGTCTCATGATTCCTCGTCTAAAACGCTGGTTCCTCGTAAATGCCATAGACGTCTCGCAACGCCACGCATATTTCTTCGACGGTCGCGTAAGCAGCGACGGCCTCGATGATGGCGGGCATTGAGTTGTCGCCGGATTTGGCAGATTGTTTGACCTTTTCCAGCGAATTGGCGACGGCACCGTTGTCGCGGATGGATTTTACGTGCTCCATACGGAGAAGCTGGTGGTCGCGGACGCCTTCGTCGATCTGGAGGATCTCGTATTTTGAGACGCCTTCGTCCATGGCGTATTTGTTGACGCCGACGATGACTTGTTCCTTTCTTTCAACGGCTTTTTGATATTGGTAGGCTGATTCCTGTATCTCGCGTTGGGGGAACCCGGCCTCGACAGCCTCGACCATTCCGCCGAAACCGTCGATCTTTGCGAAATAATCCATACAGCCATCGATCATTTTTTGCGTGAGTGATTCGACGTAGTAGCTTCCGCCAAGCGGATCTACGGTGTTGGCGACGCCGGTTTCCTCGGCAATTATTTGTTGTGTTCTAAGAGCGATCAGTGCCGCCTCATCCGAAGGTAGAGCAAGAGCCTCATCAAACGAATCTGTATGCAAAGACTGCGTGCCACCAAGAACGCCTGCAAGAGCTTGGATCGCGACGCGGGCAATGTTATTTAACGGCTGTTGAACCGTGAGCGAAACTCCTGCCGTCTGCGTATGAAAACGCATCTGCATCGTCCGAGGGTTTTTGGCGCCGAAACGTTCTTTCATTGTTTGAGCCCAAACTACACGTGCGGCACGATACTTGGCGATCTCTTCGAAGAAGTCATTGTGGGCGTTAAAGAAGAACGAAATTCTCGGCACAAAATCATCCACATCCATTCCGCGATCGACGCCATACTGAACGTACTCAACGCCATCACGTAGTGTGAATGCGAGTTCCTGCAGCGCCGTGGCTCCTGCCTCGCGAATGTGGTAGCCGGAAACCGAGATCGGGTTGTATTTGGGGACGTGTTTGGTCGTGTATTCGAAAGTGTCGATGACGAGTTTCATCGCCGGTTTGATCGGGTAGATCCATTCTTTTTGAGCGATGTACTCTTTTAAAATGTCGTTCTGGAGCGTTCCTGAGATCTTTGTGAAATCAGCTTTTTGCTTTTCCGCGACGACTAGATACATAGCCAGAAAGATCGGTGCAGGAGCGTTGATAGTTTGCGAAACCGTCACCTGATCAAGCGGGATTCCATCAAACAAAACCTCAAAGTCTGCGAGCGACGAAACAGCTACGCCGCATTTGCCGACCTCGCCTTCGCTCAGCGGCGAATCACAGTCCAAACCCATCAACGCGGGAAGATCGTACGCGACCGACAATCCCGTCTGTCCCTGAGCCATCAGATACTTGAAACGGCGATTCGTTTCTTCTGGGGAAGAAAATCCCGCAAACTGCCGCATCGTCCACAGTTTGCCGCGATAACCGGTCGGGTGAATGCCGCGTTTGTATGGATATTCACCAGGAAATCCGATCTCGCTCAAATCTTCAGCGTCGGCTTCGGTGTAGAGGCGATCAACCGGTTCGAGGCTGACACCTTCGAATGACGTTCTACGTTCGGGGGACCTATCGAGAACTTTTCCGAGCGTTTCTACTTCCCAACGCTCCTTTTCAACTTCTGCCGATGTGACTGCTTCTTTAATTTCTGGGGTCATGATCATGTCTGTGTGAGTATTTTATCACAGGGTGGGCGTGCCGGACTCGCGCATCCACGTCTGCAACTTTTCGACATCCTTTGACACGGTTCGAGACGCAGCAAATAGAATGACGGTCAGGATCACGCCGAGGATCGGGATGATAAACATCGCGCTTTGTAGTCCGTCTGCCCGAAATGGCTCGAGTGCAGCCTGTGTGAAATCCGTAATTCCTGCGGCCTGTGCGGCACGTTTTGTAAAAAGATCGCTCAATATGCCCGTTCCGTACGGTCCGAGCGAGGCGCCGAGGACGTACATGGCGAAGAAGTAAACCGCCATCGCAGTTCCCCGTAACGCGGGTTCGGTGACGTCCTGAATGGTCGAATAGACGGTTGAATAATAGAAATACATCAGGGCACAAGCGGCTCCCATGAGTATGAGAAATGTCGTCGTTGATCCCTTTGGAACACTCAGGGCGAAATATACCGTCGGTATCGAAAACAATATCGCGAAGGCCCCGACCAACATGCGGCCATTCGCACGCCTTTTTAACACGGCGTCGCCAAGGTATCCGCCGATCAGCAATCCGGGAGCTCCCATAACGCCGTAAACCAGCATAGACACCAGGTTTGCCTGTTGGATGTCGAGGCCGTGATACCGCATTAGATATGGGGTTATGAAGGCTCCGATCGCATACATATTAAAATTATGTACGGCTCCGGAAAGGATGATCCAGCGCATCGTTGGCGATCTGAGGACAAGAAGGTAAGGTGAGCCTGGACGTTTTTGTTCCCCGATGTCATGTAATTCAGCCGCCCCGCGTTTTGGTTCGCGAAGGAAAAGTACCGCGATCGTGCAAAGCACGCCTGGGAGACCCGCCACCAAAAACGCAGCCCGCCAAC
The DNA here is from genome assembly GCA_031408595.1 of Acidobacteriota bacterium. Taxonomy (GTDB): domain Bacteria; phylum Acidobacteriota; class Blastocatellia; order Pyrinomonadales; family Pyrinomonadaceae; genus OLB17. Next base: position 9,721 of record JANNWQ010000183.1, read on the forward strand.
CATACTCTTTAGCGACCGTGCCGCTTACGGCGAAGCTGAG
>JANNWQ010000184.1:0-27501 GCA_031408595.1 Acidobacteriota bacterium
GAAAACTTCGAGAGCATGGCGACATCGGAATACTTGCGGTAGATACTATCGAGGCTGTCCTGCGGGCTGTCGAGTAGGAAGCACGAAGACAGTTGCTCGTGCTGCGTACCCGAGTTGAAGAGCGTTGGTGTCGAAGGAACGTATTCGAGCGACGAGAAAAGGTTGTAAAGGTCAATTGCTTCGTATGGATTTTCGGCGAGGCCGCAGGCGACACGCATCCAGAAGAACTGTGGCGATTCGATAACGTCACGTGTAGTCGGGTTCTTTAGCAAGTAGCGATCGTATAATGTACGCAAGCCAAAGAATTCAAAGAGGTCATTTCGCGTCTGATCGATCGCATCATTGAGCTTGCGGCTGTTGGCGATAACAAATTGAGCGACACGCTCGCCAATCAGGCCTTCTTTGACGCCAAAAGCGATCGACTGTGAGAAGGATTGGATCTCCTGATTCCGAACTTCCTTCTCTATATATTGGTTGAGCAAACGGGCAGCGACTCGCGAATATTCCGGTTCTTCAAAAATAAGGCTCGACGCGGTCTGGATCGAGAGCTTATCGAGTTCCTGGGTCGTAGCTCCGTCGTAAAGGCCGCTGATCGTCTTGGTCGCGATCTTTAGGCTATCAACCGACGGCAGATTGACGCAGCAACGCGTGATCGCTCGTACGATCTTATTGATATCGACTGGCTCAAGCGAACCGTTACGCTTTTTGACCTGCATCGAGGTCTGTGTCGAATCATCAGTCTGCCGTGTCGCCGCTGTGCCGCTCTGTCCAAAGAAAGTATCCATTTTAGTCGTCAATGCTCCTTAGGCGTAAAGATTCTTAGGTCGTAACGCTTCAGTCAAACCGTGAAAAAGAGAGAGAAAGTCCCGCATACCCACTTTGTCTAGTAACCAAAGCAAGGCCGCTTTTTCACCGAAATATTTGGTAGTTGCAGGCGGGTCTTTGTCCGTAAATCAAAAAGCTTTCGCCGCAGTGTTATAGACTATATTGTGTACTAAAGCCTTTGTCAACACAAAATATGGTGGTTTTAAAAGTTTCTGCTAAGTCGTGATTTTGCAACATTTAGCGCGCATCGCCTAAGGAATAGCGTTAAATTACGCGCAACATTCTGGTAACGTGTTCGGGTGCAATCATTTAGTAAGATCTCGCCCTCGAAAGCGACCAGATTTCGGCCTATTTTTTCTTTCTTAGAGTCACCAGGAGCGCATCACCCACCTTCCGCTCGCCTTCCTTATCCGACGGTTTGTTGACAACCTTGCCGTCCAGAAACATCGTAGTCGAGCCGCCGCCGTCGAGGTTCATCGCATCGGTCGCACCGAGTTCTAGAAAGTACGCGGCGAGATCGAAAAGGTCGAGGCCCGCACTCTCGTCGGTGCGCCCATCGGCCGTCAACATCAGAAACTTGCCATCCTTGAGCTTCGCCACCGCAGTACGCGGATGGCGTGTTTCGACGAATGATTTACTCGCCTTTTCTTGCTCCCAGGTGATGTCGATCTTGGAGTTTTTGATAAGTTGGGGGACGCCTGCGACGATATCAAGTTTAGTGCGATCGTTCGTAAACTCGACGGGCAATCCATCCCACCGCCGCGTCAGTCTTAGGCTTCCATTTCTTCTCTCGACCGCCGCCAGGCTCTGACGAAACTTCCCTGAAGCCGAAATGACATAGCCGCTCCGTGGAATGGCAGCATTGCCCAAGCCGTCCAGAGCCGACGTGATGATACCTTTGACGATGACGAGCTCGAGTCCGCCGGCGGCGGTTTTTGTTGTCTGTCCGAAATGAGGCGTATATATTAAAAGATCGTCAGCTTTTCGCTCTCGATTGACGCCGGTGATGTCGAAAGTTTCCTGCCCAAGGGTAACGCTTTGCAGCAGTTTCATCCGCGCAAACTGGACGTCGGAACGGTTTGACCTGTTACTAATAATTAGCTGGATTCTGTCATTTATTGCTTCGCTCAGCGGCTCACCGTCGATCATGAATAGACCAACCGGATCGCCCGCGAACGACGTTGTATCGAGCCTGAAAAATCCTGCATTTATTGCCGCAATTGCTTTATGACGCGTGGCGAGGGACGATGTTTTCTCCGTGCCGATTGCGGCGTCCATGGCGTGGTGCACATCGAGGCGGACTTTTTTGAGGTCGAGGCGGAGAAGGTTGATGTTTACGGGCTTGCCGCTGAACTCGCGCCGAACCTCGGCATACTCGACGCCATCGGCGACGGATTTCCATTGCTGAGCGGAAATTGAAACGCAGAGAACGCAAAGAACGCAGAGCGAGGAAACCAAAATGCGAATGTGTACGACTTTCTTTTCGAATCTATTTCTATTCATATTGATTTTATCTCAGCGTACTTTGCGGTCTCTGCGTTAGAAACTCTCTTTGCGATTGTATTCGAGATAGGCAAAACTTGAAACACGATATGCGGATCAACGAAAGAGTCGTCGCTCTGAACGACAAGCCCATAAATGCGAACGCCCGATATGTGTTGTATTGGATGCAGATGTTCAAGCGGGTGGACAATAATCATGCGCTTATCTGGGCGATCCGAAAGGCAAATGAGCTAAAGTTGCCGCTTGTCGTCTACGAAGGCCTGAAATATTACTATCCGTGGGCATCGGATCGTATCCATACATTTATTCTCGAAGGCGTCGAGGAAAAGCGGATTGAGTTTGAGCGGCTCGGGATAAGGTACATCTTCTATCTACAGAAAGATGCCGACTCGCCAAAGAACACGGTTGCCGGACTCGCCAAAGACGCGGCGTTGATCGTCACCGACGATTTCCCCTGCTTTATCATCCCCGAACACAACCGCCGCATCGCCGAGCGAGCCGAGATCGCTGTTCACGCGGTCGATTCGAACGGCATCGTTCCGATGTCAAAATTTGAAAAGGAAGAATACGCCGCGTACACGATCCGCCCGAAGATCAAGAAGCTACTCGACCGCTATCTCGTGCCGCTCGCGAATGAGGCCGTCGATATTCCGAGTATCGGCATCGAGTTGGATTGCCCTGAAACTCCTGTAACTGCTGCAACTATCTGCAACTTGGTTTCCGAATGCGACATCGACCACAGCGTTCCCGCGTCGACGGTATTTCACGGTGGCACGATCGAAGGCCGCAGGCGTCTCAATAAATTTGTCGAAGAGATCTTGCCCGATTACGACAAAGCTCGCAGTAAACCCGACCGCGACGGATCTTCGCGTCTGTCATCGTATCTGCATTTTGGCTTTTTATCGCCTCTCGAGATCGCTCTCGCCGTCCAAAAAGCGGACGCTCCGCAGGAATCGATTGATGCGTATCTCGAGGAGCTCATCGTCCGGCGCGAGCTGTCGTACAACATGACGCGTTTTAATGACAAGTACGATTCGCTCGCAGCTCTGCCGGACTGGGTGCACAAAACGATGCGAAAACACGCGGACGACGAGCGGCAATTCACCTACTCACTTGAGCGATTAGAACGCGGCGAAACGCACGACGAGCTGTGGAACGCTGCCACGCGCGAGATGGTCGTGACCGGCGAGATGCACAATTATGTGCGGATGTTGTGGGGCAAAAACGTGATCGCGTGGTCGCCGACGTGCGAGATTGCCTTCGAAACGCTCGTCCACCTTAATAACAAATACTGCCTCGACGGCCGCAACCCAAACAGCTACGCCGGCATCCTCTGGTGCTTCGGCAAGCACGACCGCCCATGGATGGAACGCGAGGTCTTTGGCCAGATACGATACATGACGAGCGGAAGCACCGGGAAGAAGTTTGATTCGAAAAAGTATATCGAGTGGACGAAGAAATTAGCCACAGAGGGCACAGAGGTCACTGAGAGAAGAAATGAACGTTTATTTGAATAGCTTTGCGAGATCAGCCAAACGCTCGGTGATCTCTGTGTTCTCTGCGGCTAAAGCTTCCCCCAATCTCCTTTCCAATCGAATTGCTCCACCCCTGAGAATCGCTTTTTGTAATCGTAAAATGACGAGCTGTCGTACGCGTAGCCGTGATAGTAAAACGTCTTGCCACTTTGGCTCGCAAACTCGATCACCTTTAGCATTGTAAAAATTCCAAGGCTTCTGCCTGTTTCGTCCGGATCAAAACAGCCGTATATCGCCGATACGCTCTCCGCCGCAATGTCGAAAAAACTGACCGCGAGAAGTCGTCCATTCTCATCGCGAGCGGTTATCTGAAAACCCGCTGTCGGATAGTTCGCGGCGTCCGGCGAGAGAAAATCATAGACGGAATCAGGAATGCCGTGGTCGAAGCGGCGTTTGTGCCGGTGAAATAAGCTCTCGATCTCACCGGTGATCTTGATAGGTGCGAATTCGACGCTGAGGTCCTCGTTCTTCCGCAAGACACGCTTCTGACTTTTCGAAAGTTGAAATTCCTGAATCCGAATCCTTAGCGGTATTACGCGGACTATTTCTTCTTTATGTACGTTTAGGTTGTAACGAAAGAAGTGCGTGCCGAAATGCCGCCAGCCGTCGGCGACTAACATATCCAATTGCTCCGGCGTTACGGCATTGGCCTCGAATTGTTCGTTGATAAACTGTGGGCGTTCCGTGAGCATCAGTGTCCCGCGTACCAATCATAGCCCCACTGCGGCTCGGCCCAGAAATCTTTTGGACGTTCGTCGGTAAATTCGATCCGCCCGATGCGTTTGATCTGTTTGATGCCGTACTTTGTTGGGGAGGCGATGCGTAGAGGAGCTCCGTTCTCCGCCCTTAGCGGCTCGCCGTTCATTTCGTAGGCGAGCAGCGTCTGCGGATGCATTACGCTGGGCATATCCCAGCCGACGTAATACTGCTGGTCGGGCGTGGTCATCGAGACGTATCGGACGAGTTCGTGCGGGCGGTTCGCGACGTCAGGCTCGCTGCCGCTCTGCGTTTCCGGCGAGTATTTTGCGGCGAAATCGGAGAACCGCACGCCCGCGTATTTGCAGACATAGCTCCACCCTTCGATGCATTTGAACTCGGTGATCATCTCCGTCCGCGGCAGCTTCTTGATATCATCAAGCGTCAGTATTAGATCGTCGGCACGGCCCGCGAGGCCGCCCACAGCGAGTGTCCATGTTGACGGATCGAACTCGCCTTCCATTCCCGCAAACCCATTCGTTCTCACCGGCGTAACCTCATCGGGTCGAAATTCTTTAGCCAATTTGGCCGGACTAAAGAACGCCTGACTGATCGTTTCGTTGAACTCGAACGCCCGACGGTAAAGCCCGGTCTTGGTCTCGTTACTCATCCACCGCCAGCCGACGATGCTGATAAGAGCCGTCGCACCGCCGATGATAAAATTTCGGCGCGACTTGGCGAACATCTGCCGCTTTGCCTCTTCGTCGGATAGCGGTTCGCTTAAGTATCGGTGTTCCCTCAGGATCGAGGCTGTATTGTTGGCGTCCTCGGGAAAGGAATCGACCGTGTGTCCGGTGCGTTCTTCGAATTCGCGTACCTTTTCAACCAGTATCTCTTTGTCTGTACTCATGCGATCACCTCACCTTTCTGAGCGGTAGGCGCGGCCTCAGGCTCAACCGCATCGACGATGTCATAGCCCGTTATCATCGAACGAAAATTGCTCCAGCCCGCGAGCACGACCTGGATCACGTGTACTGCAAAGAACGCGACGAACGCGACGGTCAGCCAAAAATGTATCCAGCGTGCCCATTGGTAGCCACCAAACGCGGCAGTCAGCCATGCTAGTTGTAACGGTTTGTAGATGGCGAGGCCGGAGAGCAAGGAACCGACTCCCATCAAAATGACGCTCGTGTACGCGATCCGCTGGGCGTCGTTGTATTTACCCTGCGGCGGTTTCTGTTTGACGATGTGCGCGTCGTGGAGAGCGACGAGTGGAGCCCGTTTTAGCGACGACGGAACAGGCACGATCGCGCGCCATTCGCCGGACACGATGGTGTAGATCACATAGATCACGCCATTTATCGTAAACAGCCACATGAAGAAAAAATGTAGCTGCAGGCCCTCGGCAAGGCGGAACGGGATTCCGAAAAAGTCGTTGAACCACGGCGGGAAAAATTTGAAAAGCTCGTAGTTGCCGATATAGATCGCGTAAACCGGATTGGCCCAATAGATCAGCATCCCGCTCCAGATCATCAGTGTGAGGAGCGGAAAATTGACCCAGTGCATCCAACGGACGGCGAGCGGATGTTTCTTTTCAAGATGTTTGGCCATGTTCGCGTATTAACTGGATTATAATGTACCTTCAGCGGAATACATCATTGATCTCATGAATCTAAAGGACGGCTGAGGCCGAATTATTCCATCATTATGAAACATATACTTTTTTTCGCTACTGCACTCATATCGGTTTCAATGTTCTCAACGACGGCGTGTCAGCAAAAGACTGCGATCGCCGAGGTAACGCCTCAGCCGACGCCAAAGACCGAGGCCAAAACTGCGGCGAATCCGTCGGATGATGTTTTCGATGGCAATAAGGTGGTGAAGACCGATGCCGAGTGGAAGGCGTTGCTGACACCGGAGCAGTACAACATTCTCCGCGAAGAGGGTACGGAACGGGCCGGAAGCGGTGAATACGCCGATTCAAAGGGCGACGGGGTTTACCATTGCCGGGCGTGTAACCTGAAGTTGTTCGATTCGAAGACCAAGTTTGAGAGCGGCACGGGGTGGCCGAGTTTTTATCAGCCGATCAATGCCAAGAACGTTGTGGACAAGGAAGATAAGACGTACGGAATGGTGCGTATTGAGACCGAATGTGCCCGCTGTGGCTCGCACCTCGGCCACGTCTTTGACGACGGCCCGAAGCCGACGGGGTTGAGGTATTGTATGAACTCGGCTTCGTTGAAGTTTGAGAAGAAGTAGGAGTTTAGCCGCAGATGGACGCGGATCACGCAGATAAGAAACTCTCTTGCTGATCTGTCCGATCTGCGTTCATCTGCGGCCAAACCTTCTTACCAATTGACCTTTCCTTCCTGCGAAGTATCGATCTGGGTCAGCTCGACGCCTTCGTTGTAGAAGAAGATCTTCATATTGTCGAAGAGGAACTGGTGCGAATCGGGATTCGACACGTCGAGGCCAAAGTGGTTAATGAGCTGCTTTTGCTTCTCCTGCCACTCGCCCCAACAGCCCTTGCACATCTCAGCACCGATCTGCTGCCCAAGCTCGGTCGGGATCGGAGCAAACCCGATCGGCTCCGTCTTCTGACCACAACGTCCGCACGTAAATTTTTCACCAAATAAAGCCATAGGTTGATTTTACCACAGCAGGATTAAGCCACAGAGTTCACAGAGTTCACTGAGCGGAGTTCAATTCTTTGGAAAAACTCTCTGTGCCCTGTGTGTTCTCTGTGTTCTCTGTGGCTAACCAGCTTTCGCGATAGCCGCGAGGACGTCGGCGTCGCTTGGTTTGAAGAGGCTGACGGCCTGGACCTTGTGATACGCGACCTTTCCTTCTTTATCGATCACCACAACCCCGCGTGCCGAGCGTCCGGGTAGCCAGGACTTCATATCGTAAGCAGCCGAGACCTTGCCGTCCGCGTCGGAAAGCAATCGTAGCGGCAACTGATTCTTCTCCGCAAAGCCACTGTGCGACTCAACCGAGTCCGTCGAGATCCCAACAACCTCAGCCCCAGTCGCCTGATACTCCGACCAATGATCCCGCACCGAACAAAGCTGCGCCGTACAAACGGGAGTGTTGTCACCGGGATAAAAGAGCAGCACAACGGTGTGTCCTTTGTAATTACTCAAAGTCCAGTCGTTGCCTTCGCCGTCGGTAAGTGTGAAATCGAATGCTTGGTTGCCAGTCTTCATTTTGTCATTTCCCTTTCTCTGCGTCGTTTGCGGTCTCAGCGTTGAGGAATCTTTTAACGCAGAGCTCGCCGAGAACGCAGAGATACTATTGAAAATCCCTAATATCCCGAAACGGCTTTTCCGCATCCGTGAAATCCGGCCGGTAGTAGTGCGAGGCCGATTCGTATTCCTGCATAAAGCCCTCTTCCATTCCGAGGTCTTCTAAGAGACCCACTGCCTCGAACCATTCGCCCTCGCTAATTCGGCGGGACAGTAGGATGTACCTGTCGTCGGTGGCGGCTTTGTTGGTGGCGTAGTATTGGGCCATGAGCGAGACGGCGGTTTTGGGTGATAGTTCGTCTCGGATCCAGCGGAGGTTAGATTCGATATCGGCGATGCCGTTTGGCAGGACGAGCAGACGGATCATGAGGCCTTGTTTTAGCAGGCCGTCCATGCCGAAGACGAGTTCGTCGCCCATCTGGCGGTGCATTTCTTTGATCGCGGCACGGGCGTGTTCTTTATAATCACGAACCTTGGAATATTGAAAACCCGTGTCTGAATCGGCGTATTTGAGATCGGGCAAGTAGATATCAACGATGCCGTCTAGCAGCCGCAAAACCTCGACCGAGTCGTACGCATTTGTGTTGTAAACGATCGGCAGAGTCAACCCCTGACGTGCGGCAAGTAAAATGCCGCGAGCCATCTGCGGGGCAAAATGTGTTGGCGAGACGAAGCCGATGTTGTGACAGCCTCTTGCCTGTAGTTCAAGCATCATCTCGGCGAGGCGTTCGTGGGTGATCTCGTTTTTCTTTTGCTCTTTGTGGGTCTGCGAGATCTGATAATTCTGGCAATAGACGCAGCGGAGATTGCAGTTGCCGAAGAAGATATTGCCGGCACCTTTTGTACCCGATAGACAAGGCTCTTCGCCGAAATGTGCGGTGTAGCTCGAGACTATTGGCAGTCGGCCCGAGTAACAGGCGGCGATCTCGTCCTTTAGACGGTCGTTGCCGCAGTCCTTTGGGCAGACGGTGCAGGAGCGTAAGAGTTCTTCGAGAGCGAGGACGCGCTCCTCGAGTTTATTCTCCGCTAAGAGTGTCAGGTACCTTGCGTCCGCCATCTTTTATCTTTGCCAGCCTCATGCCCTTGCTTTTGCCGTGCCGTGTGTACTTGATCGCGACCTCACGCGGTGCGACCTTGCGTGCGAGTTCCCAGGTGAAATCCATCTCGGCATTGACCGTCGCCGTTGCCATGCGAGTCTCACGGATCATCAGTATGGTTCCCACAAACAGAAACATGATACCGACGATGCCGATCGGTATGGGCAGCCATCGGTAGTAGTTGAAGATCGCCGCGATGGCAATGGTCACGCTGCAGAGCACGAACATGCCAAGCCCGTAATAGAACATCTCCATCGCCCGCTGCAAGATCCGCGCCCGGCTCGTGACCTTATCGAGCAGATCAACCATCACCTCGACGCGTTTGTCATACAGCGGAACGTCGTCCTTATCCTCCGCATAGATCAGATCACTCAGGCGCTCCTCTAATTGCCGCACACGATCAACCACGCGCCCGAGACGCGTCGATGTCGAAAGCACGAGCGAACCCGTCGCCGATATCAACAACGCCGGCGTAACCATCGCCGTAAGGAATTCGATGGTCGAATTAAGGGCGTCGGGATTTATAAGATCGTTGCCAGCCATAGGTTGATTTTGCCACAGAGTTCACAGAGAACACAGAGAGGAGAAGAAATGGCTCGGATTTAGTTGTAACAATATCCTCAGTGATCTCTGTGGCTAGCCGTTTTGGAAAGATTTTTCGACCTCGCGGCCCATTCGCCCTGTGACCATGTACCACATCATTTTGAAATCAGAGAGAAAGGACCAGACAGGATATTTGAAACTGGCGGGTTTGTTCTTTTCGACGACGAAATGTGCAAACCATGCGAAGGCGTAGCCGATAATAAAAAAGACCGGGAAGAAATACCACTGGCCCCGTGCGACGAAGAAAACAAGTAACACGATCCCAAGCGACGTGCCGATGAAATGTAATAGCCGCGTAAGCGGTTTGCTATGCTCACGCACGTAGAAGGGCCAAAATTCTGCGTAACTGCGTATCATATCTATTTCCCGAAAAGCCGGGCTATCGGCTTTCCCGCCTCCCGATTCTGTTCACTATAATCCAGACCGATAAATTTGCATAGCGTCGCGGCGATCTGGTTTTGATAGATCGTTTCGGAATCTCGCCATTCGCCACGCAAAGCGATGTCCGGGCTGACGAATGCCATCCAGATATATTGTGCCTCGGGTACGTCCTCGCCGTGATCTGACCAGTCCTTTGCCGAGTTGCCACGACCGTGATCGACTGTAATTACAATGGACGTACGGCCCTTGTATCGCGGATCATTTTGGACAAACTGCCACAGTTCCTCGATCCACTTGTCGGTCATGTGAAGTGTATCGAGTGCGCGTTCATAATTCTTATCGTGAGCGTAGTCGTCCGTCTCGTCAAAACCGATATGGATCGCACGCGTCTTGTACTGCTTCATATGGGCCATCGCGATCTTGAATGTAAAATAATCGTGCCGAACGCTCGGCCACGGTGCCAGGACTTGCGACTGCAGACGGAAAAGCTCGGTTATCTCTTTGTTATTTGTCGCATAGGTCTCGTACGCCGCGTTGACGACAAAAGAACCCGGCTTGTTAGTCGCGATCCGCATGAATGCGTCCCACGAAGAGAACGCGGCTACCGCGTTCGGCCCGGCGGCGAGCTTTCTGTTTACGAAATCCAGAAACGACGGATATGGATTCTGCGGATGGCTGTTGCTCTTAATGACGTCATCGTGGGCTTGGCCGGTGAGTATCTCAGAGTAGCCCGGATAGGAAAAGAATAGCTTATTCGTGGTCTTGACCTCGCTCTTCAGATTGCGATTGCCCGCGATGGAGCCGTGCGATGTCATCAGCGTCTTCCAGAAGAACGGCATCAGCTTTTCGCGGCGTTCCGTCGGCGTAGCGGCGTTGTAGTTCTTGTAGGCAGCCGTCTTTTCGAAGTTCTTGTTCACCGATCGAAAGACCTCTGCATCGAGGCCGCCGAATATCTCCTGTGTCCGAGCGCCGTCGAGCGTGATCAGGATCACGTTCTCGGTGTTGCTCTGCGCTAACGCCGTCGAGGCAAGCACGCTGACAAGCAGCAAGATGAAAGGAAGGGAAGATGGCATTTTGCGAATGTTCATATTCCCCGAATCTTAATGTTTTAGGCCGCCTGTTTCAATTCGACCGGCGGGCGTTCCGTGTTAAATAAACGTATATTCTTTGCCCACCCGAGCTTTTCGAAGATGCGGATCGTTATCCAGTTCTGATCGAATTGATACCACTCGGTACCGTGACGTGCGGAGGTCGGCCACATGTGGTGATTGTTGTGCCAGCCTTCGCCGAATGTGAGCAGGGCGACGAACCAGTTGTTGGTGGACATATCGCCGGTCTCGTGCGGACGACCGCCGTACATATGCGAGAGCGAATTGACGAACCACGTCGTGTGCCAGCCGTAGACGACTCGTGCGAAAACGCCCCAGATGATCATCGACCAGCCGCCGATCGCGAAGAAAACGCCAATCGAGAGAATGATCGGAACGAGGTAAAAATTTGAGATCAGCACGTGTCCGCGGTCTTTCATCAGATCGGGAACATATTTTTGCAGTGTCCCTTCGTCGTGGTCCTGAGCCTTGCCCCAGACAACCCAGCCGATCTGCGCCCACCAGAAACCGGGGCGGATCGAGTGCGGGTCTTTGTCGGTGTCGGTGAACGCGTGGTGCATCCGATGCGTCGCGATCCATTTGTCCGGCGGATCCTGCATCGACATACATGCGAGCGAAGACAACAGATATTCAAGCCATTTCGGAGCCTTAAAACTCCTGTGCGTCAGCAAACGGTGCCAGCCTAAACCCACGCCCAGGCTTCCCACGATCCAGTTGCCGATCACGAGAGCCGCGAGATTCTGCCAGCTAAATGTGAAGAAAACTCCGATAGCGACAAGGTGAAATGTGGTCACCATGATGGCGTTTCGCCAGTTGATCGTTCGCCGCACCCGCGTGAAAGTAAGGACATTTTGCATTAGATATAAGACTGCAAAGCTATAATAAGACAGAAATAGAGTAACAGTTCGAGGGGCGTGGGATTGTAATAATTGGGTAAGAGTTGGGTTTAGTAATGAAATCGGCAGGCAAGTATGCGTATTTTGTCCGGCATGACCTGATAGATTATGCGATGTTCTTTATCGATCCGGCGTGACCAGCAGCCTTTAAGGGCGTGTTTCAGAGGTTCTGGCTTACCGATACCTGAAAAAGGTTCGCGGTTAATATCCGTGATGAGGCTGACGATGCGCATCGCTTTGTTGCGATCGTTCTCTATCCACCACGCGAGGTCTTCAAACGCGGCAATATCAAATTCCAAGCTTCTCTCTGACATCGTGGAAAGCAATTCCCTCAGTTCTATCCTTGGCTTCGAGCAAACGCTGCTTCATGGTTTCACTTTGAAGAAGGTACGCAGTCTCCTTTTCGGATTCGATCTCTTCCCAAAGATCGATCGGAACTATCACCCCGACAGGATGACCATTTGCATCTGAGATGTATTGGATTTCAGTCATAACGCCTCGGAGCCGAGTTTAACAAATGGGACTTCCCAAAACAAGAAAATCGGGCAAGTTGCTACTAAGAAGTCACCCTCAGATATTCGGCAATTCCAACGCCGATCAGACCACTGATAATCTTGAGCACAATGCCCGCAAACACAAATACCGCGATACCGATCAAGACTGAGGCGGCGGATGAGAAATGCTTTTTTATCAGTCGGCCAGAGAGGAAAAATGCGCCGAGGCTCATGGTCACGGAAATGATCAGGCCGAGTATGATATAGGCCACGGCGCCTCCGGTTGCGTCTCGCTCGTTAAAGCCATTCATCGCGATCCCCATCATTAAAAGTACCGCGACGCCGGCGGCGATGTTGATCACGAAGGTCGTTAGAGCTGCAATTATTTTTGCGACCACGTTCTTGTTATTTATCCACCTGAGTCCATGCACCGGTCGATGTGTCAACGCGAAAAATACCGCTGTTTTCCATCGTATAGAGCGAACCGTTCGCACCGAAGATGTGGCGGGTATTGGCAAATTCGGCCTTGCCGAGCTGTTTCCAAATGCCGGTCGATGGATTTGTCGCGTACAGAGCTCCGCTTGATTCGACGGTGTAAAGAGTACCGTTCGCAACGGTTCCGGCGATGGTGTTCTTCCACGCACCGGCCTCGCCAAGACGCGACCACGCTCCCGTCGACGGATTCACACGGTACATGCTGCCGTCAGCCTCGACCGTCAGCAATATGCCGTCAGCCGCGAACATCCTGCGCGTATTGCCAAAGTCCGCCTTGCCGACCTGTGCCCACGCGCCGCTGATCGGATTCGTTCCAAATAACGCTCCGCCTGGTTCGACCGTGAACAGACGCGTATCGACAAAAACGCCGGCGGTCGTATTCTTCCACTCGCCGGCCTTGCCGACCCGAGCCCACGCTCCGCTCGATGGATCAATGCGGTACAGGCTGCCGTCTTTTTCAAGGGTGAAAAGATTCTTCGGTCCGGCGAACATCAGTCGTGTATTGCCAAATTCAGATTTGCCGACCTGCACATATTTGCCTGACGAAAGGTCGGTGCGATACATGGCTCCGTTCTTTTCGATCGTGTAAAGACTGCCGTCGAGCGTTACTGCTGCGATCGTATTACTCCAATCTGCGGCTAACAACGAGCCGGAAACAGCAAATAAAAGAAAGAGCGAGATTAGAACACGTTTGGCTATTCGCATCGGTGATAGATCCTCCGGAGAAACTAAATTTTTCAAAATAATAACACAGCCCGAACGCCGCCATTACAACTCAGGAAATTCGTCGACGAAATCCAGCAGATTGCCAACGTATCGGTCGAATCGCGGACATTCGATGCCGTGCGGTGCGAGAAGATCGTTTGCGACCGAGGTGTCGTATATCTGCGAGACGAAAAAGTAAGGAACGCTGTGATGTGGCAAGCCGGTCATCGGTGGCGAGATGCCCAGATTGAGAAACCACTCGGCGACACGTACCGGCAGTTTGAACTCCGATTTGCGCCCCGTCATGTCCTTTGCGATCAGATCAAAAAGCTGCTCGGTCGTAAATGGTGCTGGGTCGGCGATGGCGATCGTTTTGCCGATCGCACGTTCGTCACGCGAAAGAGCGGCGATGCTATCGACCACGAAATCTACCGGGACCAGATTGAGCCGAACTTTGTCGTTGCCAACATTTACTAGCCGGAGTATTGACGGCGCTTTTCGTAGGTATCTAATGAGGCTGTAGATGCCATCGTACTTGGCGGTCTCACCGGTTTCCGAGTCGCCAACGACGACCGATGGACGGTAGATCGTGACCGGCATGGTCGGCTTTAGCCGCTCGACCTCCATTTCCGCGAGGTATTTGGTTTCCTCGTAAAAGTTTCGAAAACCTGCTTTGTGCTCGATCTCGTTCTCGTGGATGACGCCTTCGCGTTTGCCCGCTACGTAGCAGGTCGAGACGTAATTATAACGGCGGAGATTCTTGATCGTGCAGACGACGTCGTTAACATTTTTGGTCCCCTGCAAATTTACGTTAAACGCGATGTCCTTTGAAACGCCCAGATCATAGGCCGCCGCGAGATGAAAAACGTCGGTCGTCTCATACTGGATCGTCTCAAGATCGGACTGCGGTATGCCGAGGTCGGGCAGCGAGATATCGCCCTCGAACAGCACAAAGCTATCGAGCGGCGTGCCAGTTCGTTCGGCAATCTCCTCGATCTCCTCAACAGCACGATCGACGAACTGCGGCTGGACGAGCAAGAAAAACTGTCGCTCGGGTGCGATCAGTTTTTCGACAAGCCGGCCGGCGATAAAACCCGGAAATCCGGTAATGAAGCAAGATTCTCTGTAAAGCATAGGGCCGATACCATTCTAGCAAGATGGATTTTTGTTTGCTCACTTTGTGGCCCTTTGTGTCTTCACTTTGCGTTCTTTGTGATACCGGCTTTTGAATTCTTTATCACAAAGGCACAAAGTGAAGACACAAAGTACACGGAAAAAGTGTTTACATAGCTTTTTGCGCTGTGTTAGAGTGTCTGGCGCTCTAAAGTTATGAGAATTCAGGAGATGAAGTCCGGAATTTCGCACCTTAAAAAGAAGATGGGAAGTGACGGCGGAGAAAACTATCTTAGCCTTGCGGCGGCGCGAGAGGCACTCGCTCGCGATGAAGAACTCGTCGGCGCCTCCCAGGATTGCGATCTCGACGACGCCCGCTGGTCGCTCGTCTCTTTCGACCGACGCGAGGCCGGCGCTCTGACCTACGCTCAGGCCGTGCATCTGATGAGCGAACTGGATGCCCTCGACGTCCCGGGATTGTGTATCGTGACCGATGAGGCTGCGGGAAAACTAAAAACTAAAAGTTAAAAACTAAAAGTGAAAGACTGTTTTCCACTTTTAGTTTTTAGTTATTAGCTTTTAGTTAACAACACGACTTTGCCGAAACTTTTGTTTGAAGCCAGATAGCTGTAGGCCTCGCGGACATCGGTGAGGGCAAAGGTGCGGTCGAGGTTTGGGCGGACGCGTCCGTCGGCGAGGAGCGGTAGCACGTCCCTGGCGAAAGCGTCGGTTGCCGCAGACTTTTCCGCGATCGAACGTGGGCGGAGCACCGTCCCAATAATGCGCGCACGTTTTTGCAGCACCGTCCCAAGATCGACCTCGGCTGTTCGCCCGGCAGTTAGGCCGACCAGAACTACACGTCCCAGAACTGCGAGGCTTTTTAGATTCTCAGGAAAATAACCGCCGCCGACCAGATCGAGAATGACATTGCTCCCGCGTCCCTGAGTCGCTTCGAGCACTCCGCGGGAAATGTCGCTTACGTCCCTGACAACAATTCCGGCGTCGAGTCCGAATTCGCGGGCACGTTTAAGTTTGTCCTCCGTCCGCGACGTTCCAATGACGAACACGTCCCAGGATTTGGCGATCTGCAGCGCCGCGAGTCCGACGCCCGAGCCGACCGCGTGAATAAGCAAAGTGTCGCCCGTCGTGATACGTCCCTGAGTTATGATCGCGTCGTGTGCCGTGATGAAAGCCTCGGGCACACACGCCGCCTCGACGTAGCTAAGTCGTTCCGGGATCTCGACCAAAAGGCTCGCGTCCGACACGATGTACTCCGCTTGTCCCTCGCCGGTGGTGATCCCGAAAACGCGCGTCCCAGGATTTATGTCGGAGACCTCGTTGCCGATCTCCACGACCTCGCCCGCAAATTCAAGGCCGGGAATATTTGGCGAAAACCCGCACGGCGGCGGATAAAGTCCGCGAACCTGAAGCAGATCGGCCCGATTCAACGCCGCTGCATGAACGCGAACTAACACCTGCGTCCCAGAAAGTTTCGGCGGATCGGCAACCTCGCGAACCTCAAGGCCGTCGATCGTACCGAATTCATTTATGTAGACTGCTTTCATTCTGAGGAATTGTCGTTGGCTTTAGCCAACGGTTTCGATGCCAAATAGACTTTCTCGGCTTTAGCCGAAATCTTTGGGCTAAAGCCCGGTTCAATTTTGCTAACCGTATACCGTTCGCTAAAGCGAACGGCAATATTTTCATCTTACTCTCCGACGAGCTTACCAGGCTCGCCTTCCATCTCTTCCACGCTCGACCATAAACGAAAACGGCGAATAGGTAAATACCAATCCGCCGCTAATGTCACATAAGGCCGATAATGTAACAATCCGCCGATAATGCCGCTATTTTTTTAATTTAGTCTCGATATCGTTAGCAATCAGCGTGTGGCCGGTCGCTCTTTGCAGTTCGGCGACGGCCTTGTTTAGCTCGGTGCGGGCACGGAGTTCGTTACTGCGGGCGGTGGCGAGGGCGGTTTGACGTTCGAGGACTTTGTAAACATCGGACTGGCCCTCATTGAGCTTTCGTTGCTCGGATTCGTATTGCTTGACAGAATTTTCGCGGGCGACCGCAGCAGAACGCAACCTCGCTTCAGCCGTGCGGATCGACTGCAAAGCGTTGCGGACCTCGACCTGAATGCCCTGTTCGAGAGCCTCACGCTGTGTCTCGATACGCGATGCCTCGACGAGCGATTTGCCGTACTGAGCCTCAGCCCCTTTGTCTCCGAAGAGCGGCAAATTGAACGAGACTCCGACGCGAAATGTCGGATAGCGGTTGGCGAAGATGCCGCTAAGCGGGTTACCTGTGAGCAAGGCGAGATTAGCCTGCTGCTGTGCACAACCTTGCGGGTTGGGCGGAATGGCATTGCACGGCGTCGGAAAGGTTGGGTTGAAATTAGGATTGGGCGAACCGCCAATTCCGTTCTCAGTCACGCTCGCTATAAAATCGATCTGCGGCTTCTTCTGATCTTTATAAAGCCTTTGATCCAGAGCGTTTATGTCTTTCTGAGCTTTGTTTACCCCAAGCTCCGGCCGATTGTCGATCGCAAGCGTCATCGCCTCGGTCAGCGACTGGTTTGGAACGGCGATCTCGACGGAATCGACCGGCATTAGAGCCTCGTTCCAAATATTGCTCGTGCGGTTCGGCGAGAGCAGGTTCTTGAGAACGTTCTCGGCCACGTTGACCGTGTTGAGCGCGTCGTAAACAAACTGTTCGAAATTTGCGACCTGCGTTTCTGACGCAACGATGTCGATTGGTGCAAGCTGGCCCTCGTCAACGAGGCGTCGGTTGTGTGCGAGCTGATCCTTAGCATCTCGAACCGCGTCACGCTGGACCTGTAGATTTCTTAGAGCGAATGTAAGGTCCCAATACGCTTTCTGCACCGTCGCGACCGTCTCGATCGAGCGTTGGCGAAACTGCGTGTCGGTCAGATCGATGTTACGCTTGGCGATCTCGATCGAGCGACGTGTTTGATCGAACTTGCGCCCGCGAAACAGCGGCTGCGTAACCGAGAATCCGAGGCTCGAATTCAGCTGCGGGCTGAGGATGGAGATCGGATTGTCGGTAGTGACACGTTGGTTATTAAAGAAGCCCTGAAACTGCGTGCCGCTTTCAAGCCGCGTCCCAGTAAGAGCGACATTGCCGAGCAGCGATCCATTTGTCGTCTTTTGGTTGCTCGAAAAGATCGAGACATTAGGCGTCGTCGTACGGTCGTAATACGTTTGTCCCGTTAGTCTCGGCTGCGTAATTCCTCGTGCCAAGGCCAGATCGAACTCCGCCATTCGGGCCGTCTTGCGAGATACCTCGATGTCGCGATTGTTCTCAAGTGCGATCTCGATAGCCTCACGAAGCGTTAGCGTTTTCTGCTGCAACAGATCGACACCGACACGTCCGATCTCGGGCAAAATGCGTTCGTCCGAGCGATAGTCAGGGGCGACCACCGGCACGCCTTTGAGATCGTCGGGCAATTGCGGCGTAGGCGTCGGGCTCTGAGCCCCGATGTGAGAAGACATCGCATACACGACAATTATTAAGAATGAAAACAATGGCCCTTTCATAAAAACCTAGACAAAAAATTGCGTATATATAAAGCCGCCAACCAATAGAGCGATCCCGCCGATCTCACCCACGATGAGAGAGTACATAAACGTCGTCGTCACAAAGTTTCGCTCGGTAAACATATTCTCGGTCCGGTTCAGATAGCCTTCTTTTATGTAGCCGATCACGGTCAATGCAAAATACAAGAGTGGGATCGCCACGATTACCACTTGGACCGTGTTGCCAAACGGTGAGAATTCGACCAGTTTCGCGATCACCAGGGACGCAAAACTATATAGAAGCGCGGCCCGATGGGCGATATCGACATACGCCGGAGCTTTGTGCTCGGGCGAGGCCATGATCTTAGTGTATTTCCAGACACCGGTCAGCATTCCCGTCAGCAGGAACAGGCCGGAGAAAAGGATCGATATTTTTATCGCCAGTGCCATTAATTAGTTCTTGCTAAAAAAAGAAGTTGCCGTCGTCGCGACCCGCCGCTTTAACCCGCCGAAGAGCCAACTCCCGAAGCGATTTACCTGCGAAAAGATCCGCAGTTCAGCCAGATCGTCGAATATTGAATAAAATACTGGCACCGCCAGCAATGTCAGCAGCAGACATAGCGACTGACCGCCCACCACCAGCACGCCGATCGAACGGTTCGTACCCGATCCGGCACCGGTCGAAACAACGAGCGGAATCATACCGGCGACCAGTGCGATGGTCGTCATTAAGATCGGCCGCAGACGGTCGCGATTCGCCTGGATGATAGCGTCGTACCGCGACATTCCCTGCGAACGCAGATTATTTGTATGATCGATCTGCAAGATTGCGTTCTTTTTAACAACGCCGAAGAGCAGCAGAAGCCCAAGGCCCGAGAAGATATTCACCGTCTGCCCCATCACAAGAAGGCTAAAAATGCCGAACGGAATCGACAGCGGCAGAGTAAGGAGGATAGTAACTGGGTGAATAAAAGACTCGAACTGAGCGGCCAGTACGATGTACATAAAGATGAAGGATAAGGCAAAGGCAAGCATAAAATAGAAGAGTGCTTTACCCATCTCTTTTGACTGGCCGACATAGCCGTTTCGATAACCGGCGGGCATGTTGAGTTCCTTTACATAACTGTCGATCGCCGCAGTGATGCTGGCAGCTGAGCCCCCAGGTTTAGTGTTGGCAAGCAGCGTCACCTGTCGCTGTCTATTAGTTCTATCGATCGAGCTGGGCCCGGTTCCGGTCGATGATGTGACGACGCGGTCGAGCGTCACCCAACCGAGCTTTGCCGATGGAATGATGACTCGCTTTAGACCCTCGATGCTCGTCCGGTACGGATTGATCGCACGAACGCGAACCTCGTATTGATCGGTGCCGGAGCTGAATGTCGTCGCTTCTTGGCCAGCGACCAGGGTGTTCAATGCCTGCGAAACGTCGCCGACACGCACGCCGAGATCTGCTGCCGTGGCACGATCGACCTCGAGGCGAACTTCGGGTTTACCCGAGATCAATGTCGAATCGACATCAACCGCATCCGGGATCGTCTTCATCTTCGTGATGATTTTTGCGGAGTATTCCTCGAGCTTTTTAAGATCGGGCCCAGCGATCATGAACTGCACATTTGCGTTACGAAAACCGCCGCCCGAGAACGCCTGCACTTGCTGAACGCCTGTTCGCAATTCGGGCGGGAATTTGGCCGCAATCATATCGCGGGCGTCGGCCATCAGGATCTCCTGCGACTTCTCGCGGTTCTTGATATCGCTGAGCTTGACGTAAATAGTTCCCGCATTAACGACCTGTTGCAGTCCGCCGCCGACGGTCGCGAGCGTGTCTGTTACACCAGGCAATTTGCGTATCTCAGCAGCGATCCGTTCAAAAACTTGTGACGATGCGGTCAGGCTCGAACCCTCGGGTACGCGAACGGAAACCTCAAACTGCGACTGATCATCGACGGGAAGAAAGTTCTTACCGACGACCATAAATAGCGGAACAATGCTAAGGAAAACCAGCACACAAAGCGTGACAATCACCCAGCGATGGCCCATCGAGAACCGCAGCATCGTCGCGTACAGGCCGTCGAGATGTCGAAACCAGCCGGTATATTTGCTGTCCGACCGGGCCTTATGCTCAAGCATTCCGTCGCCCCTGATCTCTTCGGTTTCCTCCTTCGGATCGTGCTTTTTCGCTTTGATCAGGCGAGCCGCCAGCATCGGGGTAAGAGTAAACGAAACGATCAGCGAGACAAGCACTGCGAACGATGCTGTCAAACCGAACGACGACATAAACCGCCCGACGATGCCCTGCATAAAGCCGATCGGCACGAACACCGCCATCAGGCTGAGTGTCGTCGCAAGAACGGCAAGGCCGATCTCACGCGTTCCCTCGATCGCCGCCTGGAAGGGATTCATGCCCTTTTCCTCGACAAATCGATAGATATTCTCAAGCACCACGATCGCGTCGTCGATCACGATACCGACCATCAATGTAAGCGAGAGCATTGTGATCGAATTGAGCGTGTAGCCCATCGCATACATCAACGCAAATGTTGAAATAATTGAGGTTGGGATCGCCAGGGCGGCGATGAATGTCGCCCGGAAGTTCCACAGAAAGAAAAACACGACTATAGCCGCGAGTATCGAGCCGACGATCAAATGCTCTTCGATCGCGGCGAGCGAGTTCTCGATAAAGATCGAGTTGTCACCGATGATGCGGATCTGATAATTCTTCGGAAGTGTTGGGATGATCTCGTTGAGCTTTTCTTTGACGGCACGTGCGGTCGCCACGGTGTTTTGGCCGGATTGTTTGGCGACGATCAGTGTGACCGCCGGTTGGCCATTGAGCCGGGCTTCGCTTCGCAGCTCTTCGGCACCGTCCTCGACGTAACCGAGATCTTTTACCTTGACCTGATAAGCTCCGCGTGTGGCGACGACAACATCCGCAAACTCATCGACCTTCTGGATCTTGCCAACCGTGCGAACACTCGTTTCCTTTTGGCCTTCGTCGAGACGGCCCGACGGGAACTCCATGTTCTGGATCTTTAATGCTCCCGAGACCTCGGCCGGAGTGACATTATACGAACGCATCTTGTCCGGATCGACCCAGACATTTATCTGCCGCTCCTGGCCGCCGATGATCGTGATCTGACCGACGCCGTTGACCGACTCGATCGGTTCCTTGATGCGTTTTTTGGCAAGCTCTGTGATCTCACGGATCGCTGTTGGGGCTGAGACGGTAATACGCAAGACCGGTGCAGCGTCGGTGTCGAGTTTTTGTACGGTCGGCTGCTTTGCCGTTTCGGGCAGGTTGGGAATGACCGTCTGGACGCGGTTCTCAACCTCTTGAGCGGCGATGTTTACGTCTTTTTCAAGCACGAACTGCACGAACACCTGCGAGATGCCCTCGATCGAGGTCGAACGCAGCTCGTCAATTCCGCTGATCGTATTTACCGCTTCCTCGACCTTGTCAGTGATCTCGGTCTCGATCTCCTGCGGCGAAGCACCGGGATTGACAACCGTGATCGTGATCGTCGGGAAATCGATCTTAGGAAACAGATCGACGCCGAGGCTCAAAAACGAGAACGCACCGACGACCACAAGCGACAAGATCAACATCGTCGCAAACACAGGCCGTTTTACACAAACTTCAGCTAGCCACTGCATAAATCTAGTTCAAGGTTCAAAGTTGAAAGTTCAAAGTTATTTGAACTTGCTTCCTCGTTCCGTTGCTCCTTGAAGGTACCTCATAAATCCTGAAATCGTCCGAGACGCTTCAATTAGCAATTCTGCGATCTCCTTAAAAGTACTCTCATCGATATATCGCCGATCTGCAGCAATATAAAGTTGAGATCTAACCTCGCCACACGAGCCTTTCGGGATAGCGAGAAACTGGATGAATTCCTTGTTTCCGTCCCTTTCAAAACCTTCTGCAATATTCGACATCACCGAAATACTTGCTCGTCGGATTTGATTCACAAGAGCGAAATCGCGGCAGAACGGTTCGGAAGTAGTAACTTCGTACACTCGGTTCGTCGCTCGTCTCGCCAGCTTCCACGCCTCGATGTCTTCAAATCTTTCTATTCAAGCCATAAAAACTTTGAACCTTGAACTTTGAACCTTGAACTAATTTGCCCGGACGAAGACGCCATCGAACAATTCGTTTAGGTTGCTCGTCGCGATCACGTCGCCCTCGACGATCCCGGATTTGATCTGAATGAGATCGTTTTCGAGAAGGCCGGTCTGTACTAGGCGTTCGCGTACGGCGCCATCTTTGACGACATAGACCTTGTTCATATCGCCTTCGGTCTTGATCGCCGCCGCAGGAATCATCACCGCGTTTTCCGGTTTGGGTTGAGTTACTCGCACGGTTGCAAATTGACCGGGCTTGAGCAGGCCTTCGCCATTATCGACCTCGGCCTCGACGATCAAGGTACGTGCAGTCGTGTTCAAATTTGGGAGGATGCGCGCTACCGTTCCCGCAAAATTGCGGTCGGGATATGCACTCGTCTGCATGGAAATGCCTTGTCCAACTGCCACCTTGCCAATCGAAGCCTCGGGCACGTCGATCTTTAATCTCAATGTAGATGTGCGGACGATCGTTGCGACCTTTGTATTTGGTGCGTTTGGAGTAAGGAATTCACCGAGGTCCGCGACACGCTCGGAAACATAGCCGCTGATCGGTGCGAGAATTACGGTATCCGAAAGAGCTTTGCGGGCCTGATCGACCTGCGTTTCAGCAGTTACCACACCGCTGCGTGCCGCGGCGACCTGCGCTTCGGCAGAATTTATCGCCTTGACGGCGACTGCGGCGTTCGAACGGGACTCGTCAAGCTGGCCGAGTAAGGCATCACGCTGGGCACGACGCTGATCGACCGTTGCTTTTGAAACATCGCCGGTCGCAAAAAGACGCTCGGCTCGCGTAAGTTCTTTATCAGCCAAAACAAGGTTCGCTTTAGTTGATTTGACCTGTGAAAAGATTTCGATATCAAACGTCTCGCCGTCTTTCACATTCAGACGTATCTGTGCCTGACGCAATGCCGCCGTCGCTGTTCCGACAGCCTTTTTCTGCTGTTCGACCTGTGCCTGCGCCGTTTCAAGACGGATCTTCGCATCGCGATCGTCCATTCGTACAAGCACGCTGCCCTTTGTCACGTAGCTACCGACGTCAAAATTGACCTCGACCACTTTTCCGCCAACGACAGGCGCAACATCGGTCTGTGCGTCGCCCGCAAGATTACCGGTTGCCTCAAAATATGTCGGGATCTGCTTGACGATCGCCTGCGAGGTTGTGACGTCGATCGTCGTCGGCTGGGCGGCCGTGTTCGCATTCGAATTCGTACTCCCGCCTCCGCATCCGGCGAAAACAAGAACCGAAAAAAGAAATGCGGTTGTCAGATATGTATGTTTCCTATTTCTCATCATTCAAATCAGGCGCGAATGCCCTGAAGCAGGATGCGCGCGAAGTTCTCCGCCGCCTCCTCGTTTGTTACGTTTAGCAAATTGCGATTTTTGTCCCACAAAATATTGTTGAGCGAATGGTGGATCATCATGCCCAAAAACGACCGCACGGCCAATCTCGGCTCAAACTGACGAAACGCCCCGTCACGCTGCCGCTCTTCGACATATCCACCGATAAATCCGTATATTCTCGCAACAAATTCGCTGAAAAAGCGCTCTGCCAGCTCGTGTTCCTCAAGGGCCGAATAGAACAGCAGGCGCATAAATCCAACATCAGACTGCTGTTTGTTCAGGCCGTTGAAGGCGAATTGATAGAAAACTCGAAAGTCGTCCTTATTCGCGATCGCTTCGAGAATCACAGGGTCCTCTTCCCATGGAAAACGCATTCCCTCGTGACACGCCGTATTGCTTAGTATCGCGTCGTAAATATCGGTCTTTCTGGCGAAATGGCGAAAGACCATAGCCTCGGAAACACCGGCCGCTTTACCGATCTCTTTGGTCGTCGTACCGCGAAATCCCTTCTGCGAGAACAATGATATCGCCGCCTGAAGTATTTGCTCACGTCTAGCATCGCCCGTCATACGGACTCCGTGTTCACATTTGAAAAAATCGTGGATCAAAAATCTTGTCTCCTAAGTAAGTGCTTACTTACTTTTATATAGAGATTGCCATTTTGATAATATTCTTGTCAACAGGAAAATTACCTGACTTTGGAAAATGATAGAAAAAGGAACATTTTCGGTTCCAGAATCGTTACAACTATTGAGCGAAAGCAGACATCTGATTGGCGCAACTAATTGGCCGAAAGGCCGGGCTATCTTAAACAGAAGTACGGGAGGACGTAATAATATGTCGGATTTTGAAGCAGAAGTTAAAAAAGCAGAACAAGAACTAAATCAGGGACTCGTGCCGGTCGGTGGCGGCGAGTCATTCACGGACAAGGTGACAACAGACGAGTTTTTAGGAGATCTCAAAATGCAGGCACAGGAATACGGACAAAAGATACAGGACGCGGCAACGCAGGCTAAGGATTTTGCGAGCGAGAAATTTGCTCAGGCCGGCGATAAGTTCAAAGAGATCTCAGCAAGAGATCCAAAGGAACTGGTCGAGGACGCCAAGGAGTTTGCCCGCCAAAAACCAGGCCAGACCATCCTAATCTCCGCCGCCGTGGGCCTCGTGCTGGGCCTGATACTGCGTAGCGGACGCAAATAGTAATTTCCGATCGACTTGAATATAAAGGTCGCCCAAAACGGCGACCTTTTTCTTTAGGTTGAAATAACAATTCGTTTCGGCAGCTTTTCTGGTAAATTGGTCTCATGTACCAAGCAAACTTCTCACTGAAAGCGTCGATTCTCATATTCTTGGTTATGGTCTCCGTTCAGGACATATTCGGTTGCGAGTGTGTTGCCCCAGCAAGGGGCAATAGGGCTATCTCACACGAATTTGCGAATGCCGAAATGGTCATCACTGGAACGGTGATATCCGAACCCGAGATGCGAGTGCCGTTTGATCAGCAATCTTTGAAAGTCCGTGTTGAAAAGATTTACAAAGGCAAAGCTAAAGCGGGTGACCGTCTGACATTTGGACAAGGGCAGAAAACAGATTGTTATTGGTATTTCAACAAAGAATACGTTGGTAAAAGCTACTTGTTCTATCTTGCTAAACCAACAAAAGCACGCCCGTACAAAACAAACGAAGAGATCGAAAGATCGAATGCTGAGGCAAGATACTACGTCTCGACGTGCGGGCGCTCGGCCGAGATCGAAGAGGCAACCGACGATGTGGCATACCTCGAGAGGCTAAGCACGGTTTCAATTCTTCTTCCGGAACTTGCGGTATTACAACTTCAGCCGTTGATATTGTGCAAAGAGCGTCGTGATCTCGGCATTAAGCTTCTGTTTGGCGGCTAGATCTTTTTCCTTGTCGCGGATCTCCACCAGATCCCCGATTTTTTGTTCTAGTATCTCGATCTTGGTTACAGGTTTGGCTTTAGATATCTGGAATTTATCGTCCATAGCGTGACTATAACAGCGTTTGGCCGTTCGAGGGTCAATTTATGAAAACAAAAAGGCTCTCCGGAACTTCGCAGTTCGGACAGCCTTTTGTAATTAGTACGCTGGTTTTAGACCTGCGAATGTATCAAGCGTCGGACCTGATCGCCGAAAAGTACGTCGATCTTGTGCGGTTCGATCACTGCAGTGACCTCGCCACGGCCGAATTTGTCGTGGGTCATAGCCTGACCCTTCCGGTATTTTCGCTGACGGTCATATGGCGAAGCGTTTTTGCCGGTGCCCATTGAAACCGCAGTTTTCACACCACGGGTAAATGTGCTGGCTGTCTCGCATGTTTCGCAGACCGCCTTGGTGATAACGCCCTGTTTGGTGACCGTTGCCACTTTGTGCATCTGTTCGATATCACATTGTGAACACATCATTTCGGTGCTGTCACCGACTTCGAATGCTGGTTTTTTCTTGATCATATTTCTACCTCTAACTCTGACGAAAAACGTCGTTATCGAGCCCGACGAGCTCCGCCGAACGCCTTAAAATTACGTTTTGGCCCTGAATTCGATTTCTTCACCGGGCCCGGCACGAATGCCGGAGCTGTTCCGCCAAATTCCGGGTGCATAACACGCTCGACCTTTTCGCCCGTAAGGCGTTCGATCGCACGCATCGAGTGCTCCTCAGCCATTGTAAAAATGGTGATCGCACGTCCGGTATTACCGGCACGGCCCGTCCGTCCGATGCGATGGACGTAATCCTCCGGAGCTTCCGGTATATCGTAGTTAATCACATGCTGGACACTGTCGATATCGATACCGCGTGCAGCAACGTCGGTCGCAACAAGCACATTTGTGTGACCTGCCTTAAAAGCCTTAAGTGCCGAATCACGTTGAGCCTGCGAACGGTCGCCGTGAATTCGGTTCGAGCTGTGCTGGCGTTTTTCGAGTACATGAGCGAGCCTGTCGGCGCCGCGTTTGGTTCTCGTAAACACAAGCACACGCTGAAGATCGTCTTTCTCAAGCAGCTCAAGCAGCAAAACCATTTTCGACTGCGGATTGACCGCGTATGCGCTCTGGTGGATCAGCTGCGAGGTCGTGCCACGCGGGCTGACCTCGATCAGTTCGGGATCGTTGAGCATCTTGTATGCGATGCCTTCGATCTCGGCTGACATTGTCGCCGAGAAGAAAAGTGTCTGGCGTTTCGCCGGTATTACCTTTTCGATACGACGGATCGATGGCAAAAAGCCCATGTCGAGCATACGATCGGCCTCGTCGAGGACGAGTGTGGTAAGCCCACGAAAATCGATCAAGCCCTGATCCATGAAATCGATCAAACGGCCTGGCGTCGCGATGATAATATTTGCACCGGCTCGGAGCGAATCCATCTGACGCTTATAGCCGCTGCCGCCGATTATTGCGGTGCAAGTCACGCCTTTCGGTGCGAACTTTCGGCAAAATTCTTCGGTCTGATTTGCTAATTCACGCGTAGGCGAGAGCACCAGAACTTTGGTTCCGGGACCTTTCTGCCCTTGGATGAGCTTATTGATGATGGGAAGCAGGAAAGCAGCGGTCTTACCGGTGCCGGTCTCGGCACAAGCGATAATGTCGCGGCCCTGCAAAAGAAACGGAATTGCCTGTTTTTGAATGGGTGTAGGCTCGGTGTAACCCATGGCGACGCATTTGTCCGTCAAAACGGGCAAAAGGCCTAGATCTTTAAAAGTCATTAAAATTATATATCTCTATCTACTGAAGAACCGCTCGCATTTGTAACGGGCAATATAAAAATCGCCCTATTCCGTCCCCGCACGCCAACAAATG
>JANNWQ010000185.1:0-11187 GCA_031408595.1 Acidobacteriota bacterium
GGCTGTTCGCCCGTCCACTCGACGACCTCAAAGCGGCTCATGCCCTGCACGATAAGCTGCATGATGCCTTCGTTGCGCATCATTCGCTTGATGTTGACGATCGTGCCAATCTGGTAGAGATCTGTCGGCGTGGCATCGTCACCGGTGACGTTCTCGGTCTTGGTCGTCACGCATGCGATCAGCTTTTCCTCTGTCGCAAGCTGTGCCTCGACCGCCCGCGTCGAACGTTCACGCCCAACCGCCAACGGCACAACCGTCTCCGGAAACAACGTCGTATTCTGCAATGGCAGAATAGCGATCTCGAGCTGCTCGGGAAGCTTTATCTCTTGCGTCTTAAATGCCTCTACGTCTGCCATAAATTCCTGCTTTCCTCAGCGTTCTCAGCGATCTCTGCGTTTAAGAAAAGGTTTTAACGCAGAGACCGCAAAGTACGCAGAGATTTTAAAACCCATTTACTACTCGTTTTATGCCGTCCCGTAGTAGTTTCACGTTAAAATTAATCAAGAGTCCGAGCCGCAGCTCACTCATTCTCAAATACGAAAGCAATTGAGCCTCATGAACGGGATGGAATTTTTCAACTACTTTCAGTTCAACGATTACAGCATTTTCGAGCAACAGATCGATTCGGTAACCTGCGTCAAGCTTTATGTTCTGATAAACGATCGGTAAAACGACTTGTCGTTGAACGTCAAATCCGTGACTGACCAGCTCGTGCACCAAACAAATTTCGTAGGCGCCTTCAAGCATTCCCGGTCCGAGTTCCTTATGCACATTTATGGCGAACTCGATTATCCTACCGCTGATCTCGTTTAACTCATCCCGTGACTTTTCAACCATTCCAAAAAATCTCTGCGTTCTCAGCGATCTCTGCGTTAAATATTCTTCTTCAAAGTAATTATCAACAACCCATTCTCAAACTCATGCTGAACAACCGCGCCTTCGATCGTGGATGGGAATCGCAGCGTCTTTTCAAAATTGCTGTACGTGATCTCCATCTGCTGATACGAAACGCCGGCGGCGCAGCTACGGTCCTTTCGACAGCCTGCGATAGACAAAACGTTGCCCTGAATATCGATCTCGATGTCCTCCGGCGACACGCCCGCAAGCTCGACCTTCACCACCCAACCGTCTGGCGTCTGGTAAACATCCGCCGCCGGATACCAAAGCTGCCCGGAATGAACCGTCTTTGACGTTCCGACAAATTGGAAAAGTTTGTTAGTGGATTTGGCCATTGACTAGTTTTTAAATTTGATGGAATTCAGGCTAGCCAAAATATCCTTTTCTAAGGCGGGATCTGCGATTGAGCTAACTAGAAAAAGACCGTGACCCAGCTCAATTCGCATTAAGTAGATTTGTCTAACGATTACTCCGTTAGTTGTTAGCTCAACCTCGTAGGATTGCCAGGATCGCCCACCAAATGTCCGTTCTGCTAAAGGTTTCGAAATGCGAGCCTGCGGGTATTTATTAAGATTCGTAATGTTCGACTCGGCATAAGATTGACTTGTGGTCTGCGGCCGAACTTTCTCCAGTCCAGCGGCTAGCGAACCAGTTTTCGCGGCGTAGTGGAAAAGCACTTGCGATACGGAAACAGGTTTCTCTGTTGCCTTTTTTTGAGCAACCGCATTAGCCTCCTCGATACCTTTCTCTAGCATTTCTTTTGTTTCAGGATCCTCCATTTTCTCAAATCCTGCTGGCGGCCTAATTGAAAAACCAAGTACCCAATTCTCGTAGCCCTGTGATGAAAACTTCCCAGCCCTCTTCATTCCCTCGGTTGACAGCGGATCAACCCCAGTCCGATCCAGCTTGATCTCTTTCTGACCGAAAGACGCTACGCCAGCAATCGCGATAACAAATAACACTACAAGAGTCTTCATTTCTTCCCCCAAAACGCTGCCCCGCTCGAAATCTCCTCAAGGGTTTCCGCGATCTCTTTCTCATCTTCCATCTCAAGAGCAACGTCTGCCATCGCGATGATCCCGGCGAGCGACCCGTCACTCGAAACTACCGGAATACGCCGCACTTGTTTGTCACCCATCAGACGGATCGCTTCGAAGGCAAAATCGTCGGGGGCGACGGTGAATAGTTCGGTGGTCATTACTTCGCTGATCGGTGAATCGGCCGTCTTGCCCTCGGCGACGGCACGGACGACTATGTCGCGGTCGGTGACGATGCCGATGAGTCTGCCGTCATCAACGACCGGCACAGCGCCCATGTCGCCGTCCCGCATCATCGCGGCTACGTCGCGCAGAGACATCTCACGCGTCGCTGTGCGCACGCTTTTTGTCATTATCTCACTCGCACGAAGGCGTGAAATGGCTGTCGATTCGGCCTCGGTCATCGTAAGTGTCTCCTTTTAATTATTTTGTTCGACCGGAGTGAATAAAGCAAGAGAAGAGTTTTTGCCACGAATTACACGAATGGCACGAATAAGAATTTCTGCATTCGTGTAATTCGTGTAATTCGTGGCTAAATTCCTTTTTCGGTCATCGAGATCATACGACCAAGCGCAATTCCCGCGTAGTGCTTCGTCTCGTCATCAACCACGATCTCGTTAACGACGTTGCCGTCGACCAGATTTTCGATTGCCCAGGCGAGGTTTTGCGGGGCGATGCGGTACATTGTCGCGCACATGCAGAGGTCGGGGGCGAGGAGGTGAATTTCTTTGTCGGGGAACCGTTTCGCTAGGCGATTGACGAGGTTGACCTCGGTTCCGATCGCCCATTTCGAGCCTGCGGGAGCGTTTTCGACCGTTTTGATAATGAACGAAGTCGAGCCGTTTAGATCGCTTTTCTCAACGACCTCGCGGGTGCATTCGGGGTGAACGAGTACCCGAACACCAGGAACTTGTTCGCGAATTTTATCAACGTGCCAATCTTTAAATCGTCCGTGTACCGAACAATGGCCACGCCATAGGATGAGCTTTGCTTCGTGCAGTTGCTGCTCGGTATTGCCGCCAAGCTCGAGGTGCGGATTCCATAAGACCATCTTGTCGAGCGGGATGCCGAATTTCGCACCGGTATTTCGGCCGAGATGTTGATCCGGGAAGAAGAACATCTTGTCGAACTCTTTCAGATAAATATCAAACAGCGGCACGGCGTTCGACGAGGTGCAGACAACGCCTTCGTTACGGCCGCAAAACGCCTTGATCGCGGCGGTCGAATTCATGTAGGTGATCGGCGCGACCTTGTTCTTCAACACTCCAATATCACGAAGCTGCTCCCACGCATCCTCGACTTGATCGATCGAAGCCATATCCGCCATCGAGCAACCGGCTCCGAGATCTGGCAAGATCACACGCTGATGCGGCTTGCCCAGAACATCCGCCGACTCAGCCATAAAATGGACGCCGCAAAAAATGATATATTCAGCATCCGTCTGCGACGCCATCACCGACAATTGATAGCTGTCACCCGTCAGATCGGCATGCTTGATCACATCATCGCGCTGATAATGGTGCCCGAGAATCACGACACGCGGCCCGAGTTCGGCTCGCGCAGCTTCGATCCTCTCCGCCACCTCAGCGTCGGGCATTACCAGATAATCTTCGATCACACGGGTTTGTTCGAGAACGGCTGACATTAAGAAAATGATGTCATTTCGGTTCTTTTTAGGCAAGGGCGTTCCAGCGAGCTGAAGTCAGCGAAAAGATCAACGGATGGACATACCTGAGACCGCTAAGGCCCGATGGCCTTCAAATCGTTCACGTATCTGGTTTATGATTTTGGATTCTGTCATTTTACCTGCGAATTCAATGCTGATCGGCCCGGTGTATTTGTCGATGAGGAGACGCTTCTCAAGTTCACTCTTCGCGTCGCAAGGCCCAAAAATATGAATTGACCGAGCATCAAGAACAGAGCCGGAAACGCTCGTGTAGAAACGTCCAAATTGGTCAAGGGAAAGCCTCTGCCGGATCGGCGCCGGAATCGCCCAGACGTCGTATTGCCACCGGCGCTGGTCAATATCGGAGTTTACAAACTCGATATCAACCGCTCGCCCGGTGTCGGAAACTATGACGGCTTTTTGCAGATCGATCCACAAGCCAACGTTCCTCATCCGGAATTTCTCCTTACAGTTATCAGTCTGAAGGACGATCGTAATAGATGGATCCGGCAAGTTCAGTGCGCTTTCGCACACACTATTGAGATAATCGGTGGCTTGATGAGAAAGTTAAGAGATCGCCCGGCAGATAGTCGTATCCTAGGCACCGATCCGCCGGCTTTGAGACAGGAAAAAATGGCAACGAAACCGTGCCCGGAGCCATGTTAGGCCCTGTCCGAACGGCTATGTTTGATGATCGAGGCTTCGACCAGATAGACATTCAGTTCACAGATATCCTTGACGTAATCCCCTATACGTTCGAGATGTTTCGCGACGAACAAGAGTTGGGCCGCGCTGGTCGTGGTGGTTGGATCGTTGATGATCATTCCGATCAGATCGCTAAACACTTTCTTGTAGTTAGTGTCGATAATGCGATCCTGCTTAATGATCTTTCGGGAAGCCTCGGCATCTTCAGCAATGAAAGCATCCAGGGCATTTCGGAGCATTTCCGCAGCCATATCCGACATGATTGTCATCTCATTGAACTGTCGGATCTCGGGTTCGGTATTGATCACCAGTACGGCCTCGGCGATGTTGCCGGCGTGGTCTGCCAAACGCTCAAGGACCGGAGTGATCTTGGCAACTGCAATCACCAACCTGAGGTCATGCGCCGCAGGCTGATAGAGAGCGATGATCTCGACGCTCATCCGGTCGATCTCAAGCTCGATCTGGTTGATGATCTTATCTTCTTCGAGGACAAGTTCCGCCAATTTGCTGTCCCGGGTCGTCAAGGCCTGCATCGCACGCAATACGGCTGACTCGGCCTTGCCGCCGAGCAAGAGCACCTTGTCGCGGAGAGAATCTAGTTGCTGGTCAATAATTCGGTTTTCCATCTTTTCTGCAATTATTATAATATCACGACTTTTCCGTCTCGAACCTCGCCACGAAAATTTATCCAAATCTACCGGTTATGTAGTCCTCGGTGAGCTTTTCGTTGGGATTTGTGAACATTTTGTCGGTCGGATTGTATTCCACCAACTTTCCTAGCATGAAGAAAGCCGTTTTATCCGAAACACGGGCCGCCTGCTGCATGTTGTGAGTAACGATGATGATCGTATATTGCTTTTTCAGCTCAACAACAAGTTCCTCGATCTTCTGCGTGGCCATTGGGTCCAGGGCTGATGCCGGTTCATCCATAAGGATGACCTCAGGCTGAACGGCCAGTGCACGAGCAATACAAAGACGTTGTTGCTGGCCGCCTGACAAGCCAAATGCAGAAGTATTCAGTCGATCCTTGACCTCATTCCACAATGCCGCGTCGGTCAGCGCTTTTTCAACCCTGGCTGTAAGATCAGCTTTGTCTTTGTGAATGCCATTGATCTGAATACCATAGGCAACGTTATCGAAGATCGATTTAGGAAATGGATTCGATTTCTGAAAGACCATTCCAACCTTGCGTCTTAATGCAACGACATCCGTATTCGCCTCATTGATGTCCTTGCCATCGATCAGAACTTCGCCCTCTACACGAGTATTCGGGATCGTGTCGTTCATTCGGTTTAGGGTGCGTAAGAAGGTTGACTTACCGCAGCCCGACGGGCCAATGAAGGCGATGACCTGATTGGCCGGCAGCTCAAGCGAGATTCCATACAGCGCCTGAGCCTTCCCGTAATAGAAATCCAAATTTGAAACGCTGATTTTACTCATCTTTGTTAATTTGTTTCACGCGAAAACGATCTAATAACCTTTACGCGTCGTGTAGCGAACAATAATATTGATCACGAGGATCAACGTTATCAAAACCAAGGTCGCGGCCCAGGCTTTGGCGTGCCACTCTTCGAACGGAGAGATCGCGTAATTATAAATCTGCACGGGCATCGAGGCCATCGGTTCGTCGAGGTAAATATTATAGAATCGGCTGCCAAAAGCAGTGAACAGGAGCGGTGCCGTCTCACCGAGAACTCGGGCGACCGCGAGCATAGCACCAGTTGCGATACCCGTCTTCGCCGCCGGAAGGACGATGTCCCAGGTCACACGCCACTCCGGCGCACCAAGAGCGAGAGCACCTTCACGCATGGATTTCGGAACCAGCTTTACGATCTCCTCCGTCGTTCGCGTGACGATCGGGATCATAATTAACGCGAGCGCGATCGAACCGGCAAGAGTCGAAAAGTAGCCTTGCTGCAAAACGACCAACGCGTACACAAAAACGCCAAAAACGATCGACGGAATACCGATCATCGCATCGGCCACAAATCGTACGATCGTTCCAAACCAACCGCTGCCCAACTCGGCCAGATATGTACCAATAGCGATCCCTAGCGGAATACCGACCAGCGAGGCGAGTCCCAACAGGATCAGCGATCCGACGATCGCATTACCGATGCCACCGCCTTCGCCAACGGGTTTTGGTGTCTGAACCAAAAACTGCCAGCTCAGCGAGGAAAGACCCTGAAAAGAAATATAGCCCAAAATAAGAATGAGAACGCCGACCACCGCGAACGCACAGAGTGCTGTCAGCGAAGTCATTATTGTGTTCATCAGGCGTCTTTTCTCGATCATAATCAATTGATCAGGCTACGTTCTGCGTCTTTCGGCTAACGCTCATGATCAGAAGTTTAGCTAAAGCGGTAACGATAAAAGTCACGATAAAAAGGATCAATCCCATCTCGACCAATGCACTCAAATATAGGTCACCGGTTGCCTCGGTAAACTCGTTCGCGATCACCGAAGCGATCGTATAGGCCGGTTCGAAAACGGAAGCGCTGATCTGCGGACGGTTACCGATGATCATCGTGACCGCCATAGTCTCGCCTACGGCACGGCCAAGGCCGAGGATAACGGCTCCGGCGATACCTGATGAAGCGTTCGCGAGGACGATCTTCGTCGTTTCCCACTTAGTGGCGCCAAGCGCCAGAGCGGCTTCACGCTGCGTAACCGGAACGGCCTCCAGAATATCCCTAACCACCGCAGTGATGATCGGCGTGATCATGATCGCCATGATCAGTCCGCCTGTGAACATTCCAATTCCCGTCGGTGTTCCCTTGAAGAACGGCAGCCATCCGAGCGTCGCCTGCAGCGGCGGTTGAACGTAAACGCGTAAAAACGGAGCGAGTACAAAAATTGCCCAGAGGCCGTAAACGACCGACGGGATCGCTGCAAGCAATTCGACCAGAAATCCGATCGGGCGCGCCAAGGATTTCGGTGCCTGCTCAACGAGAAATACTGCGACGCCGATCGACAGCGGCGTGGCGATCAGAACCGCAATCACCGAAGAAACTACGGTGCCATAAATGAAGGGCAGAGCCCCGAACTCGCCCTTGACCGGATCCCAAACCTGACCGTAAAGAAACGAGAAGCCAAATTCTCTGATCGACAACCACGAACCCTGGCCGATCACGACGAGCATCGTGATCACGATTATGAGGATCAGCGCGGCACACGAAGTCAGCAAAATGCGGTACACCTTGTCTGACGAAGAGAATCTTCGTTTCTGCACCTCCTGCAGATCTTGATTTTGGTCGGGTGAATTCGACATTTTTACGGCTCAGCCCTCAGTGATCTACCGTTGAATGAAACGGCCGCGATCTTCGCCGAGGCTCGTTTTACCATTCCCTCCGGCAACGGTGAGTAGTAAAGGGCCTGGGCAAATCTTTGCCCGTCATTGATACCCCAAGTTAGAAAATCTACCAGGGTTTTCCCGACGATCTCGTCCATCTGGTCGCGATAGATCAAAACATAAACATAGCTCGATATCGGATAAGCATTCTGGCCGCTGGCATCTGTGATGGTTGCACGCAAGTCATCCGGCGTTTGATCTAATGTCTCGGCTGCCGCAGTCGTTACAGTGTCGAAATTTGGCACAACAAAATTCCCGGCTTTGTTCTTGATCTGGGCAACCGGCATCTTATTCTTGACCGCATAGGCCAGCTCGATGTAACCGATCGTATTTGGGGTTTGTTTCACCTGGCCCGTCACACCCTCGTTACCCTTTCCGCCGAGGCCCACTGGGAAACTCGGCGAGGTGCCTTCCCCAACTTTTTCTTTCCACTCAGGGCTAACCTTGGCAAGATAATTTGTAAAGACCGCCGATGTTCCGCTGCCGTCAGAGCGATGAACGACGGTTAGCGGGACAGAAGGCAGCGGCACTCCCGGGTTATCCGCGGCGACACGTTCATCGTCCCATTTCGTGATCTTGCCCAGAAAAATATCGGCGATCGTTGCAGGTGAGAACCGTAATGTTTGCTCGACGCCTTCCAGGTTATAGGTCAATACCACCGCACCGAGAACGACCGGCACATGAAGGATCGGCCCCGGAGCCGACGCCAGGTCTTCGTCCTTCATCGCTACATCAGTGGCTCCGAATTGAATGGTCCGTTCCTTGATTTGTTTGATCCCGCCGCCCGAACCGATCGACTGAAAATCTATCCTAATGTTCGAATTGAGGTTGCCGTATTCGCTAACCCATTTCTGCATCAATGGATTTATGAATGTCGAACCCGCTCCCTGTATTTTGACCACATCGCCCTTGCCGCGTCTGCCGCTAAAACACGACGAGGCCAGCATCGTCGAAACGATGAGGACGCAGACAAGAAGAATACGTATTGCGGACATAAATAAGGTCAATAGATCGAGCACAAAAGTACTTAGCTTTAACGAATCAATCTCCCTTCAACATCGCGATATTGAAGAGATTACTTCGACATTGAGCTAAACGCAAAACTCGACAAATTCCGCGTGTCACGCTCCGCTCGAACCTCTGTCCACTTCTTTCGTGCAAGCCGAAAGTATAGCCTAAGAGCATTACTGCTATGGTTACAGAATACTTAACTTTTGCTATCCGTCTCGGGTTGGAGTTTGGCTATGTAACAGTCTGTTAACATTCTGGCAATATTTCTCGTCGTACGACAGACCGCCTGGTCTGTCGATCACTTTGCACTTGTGCCCCCATGGTGAACATCACCACCGTCGCATGAACAGACGTGGCCGCCTGTTCTGCTTTTGCGGCGAACTTCAAACCTCGCCCTAGACATCCAACCACACGCCGCAATTGATGAATATGGCGGCAGGCATTATTATCTTGAAAAAGACTTTTGAACTCGGGGGAATTATGAATAAGCGACTATTCGGCAAACGGTTTACGGCGGCAGCAATGGTTGCCACGATGTGGATATTGCCCATCGCGGCCATTGCGCAAACACAAGTTGTTGCACCAAAGAACAAATATAAGGTTCAGGACGATGTCCGCGAGGGCGCGAAGGCCGCCGCAGAGATCGAGAAGGTGTTCCCGGTCCTAAACGACCGTGAGGCAACCGCCTATGTCGAAAATGTCGGCAGACGCCTGGTCAGAGCCATCCCGCAGCAGTTTAACCAGCCCGCATTTAACTACCGCTTTCAGGTTGTGAACGCGAGTGACATCAATGCGTTCGCTTTGCCCGGCGGCCCGATGTACGTAAATCGCGGCATGATCGAGAAGGCCCGTAACGAGGGCGAAATGGCCGGCGTTATGGCCCATGAGATCAGCCACGTCGCACTTCGCCATGCGACCGCACAGGCAACGGAGCAAGGCGGTTTCGGCAAGCAGCTCGGTATACTCGGGATGATACTAGGTGGGGCAATACTCGGTGGAGAGGCAGGCGCCCAACTTGGTATGCTCGGGGCTCAAGCCTGGATGACGAAGTTCAGCCGCAAATACGAAACGCAATCCGACGTTCTCGGTGCGCGGATCATGGCCGATGCCGGTTACGATCCCCGCGATCTGGCCAACATGTTCAGAACGATCGAGGGCGAAAGCAAGAGCAGCGGCGCTCCTGAATGGCTTAGCAGTCACCCGAATCCGGGCAATCGTTACGAAGCGATCAATCGCGAAGCCCAGCTCTTACGTGTGTCGTCAAATCCGATCAAGATCACACGAGATTTCGAACGCGTCCAGGCCCGCCTCCGTGCGATGCCGCCGGCTAAGACGATGGCCCAGCTCGAAAAAGAAGCAAAGACCGGTCAGGGCGGTGGTGTCGAAAATCCGACAAACAACGGCCGCTACAGCGACCGCGTCGCCCAGCCATCGTCGCGCACCAAAAATTACGCTGGCCTTAGTTGGGTCCGTGTAAATGTGCCACAGAACTGGCGAGAGTTCGGTTCCGCAGACGATGTCCAATTTGCACCCGAGGGAGCTTATGGCAATCAGGGATTGACCCACGGGACGATGCTCGGCATCTATCCGGATCAGAGCGGCAACCTTCAGCAGGCGTCAGAGAATTATCTCAACGTGATCCTGCAAAATAATTCCTACCTCCGCCAACGCAGTCAGTGGAGCGGCACAACGGTTGGCGGACGTCAGGCTTACACCACGACGCTGTCGGGCACTTCGCCTGTAACGCGGCGGTCGGAGGTGGTGACTGTGTATATGACGCAGCTTCGCAGCGGCAACACCGTCTACATCGCAAACGTCGTACCCGAAGGCGAATCCTATGCGTATGACAATACGTTTAGGAATATTTTGAATTCGATCCGCTTCTCCAATTAAAGAACGCAAAATTTAACAGGATGGACAGGATAAGCAGGATAAAAAAATCCTGTTCATCCTGTCTATCCTGTTTGAATTTCAGTTTCGCTGCGGACAGTTGTCAGAAGAAAGATGGCGACGATCGAAATGGACGCACTCACCAAAAATGCTGTCGGCGCTCCATAAGTACTCCAGATCAACCCGAACAAAAGCGATGCCGGAAAAACGGTGATGCCGTAGGCCAGATTGTACAGCCCGTAAGCCGTGCCGCGTTTTTCTTCCGGAACCATGTCCGCGACAAACGCCTTCTCGACGCCCTCGGTCATTCCGAAATACGTGCCGTAAATGATGAACAAGGCCCAAACTTGCCACATCGAATCGACAAACGCGAAGCCCGCATAGACGACTGCATAAACTGCCCAGCCGGAGATAATCAGCGCCTTTCGCCCAAATTTGTCCGATAGCTGGCCACCGATCAGCGAGCTGACGACCTTGCTCAGACTCAAGGTCATCCACAGCAAAGGCAACATCACCGGCGAAACGCCTGCGTCGGCCGCTCGCAAAAGGAGAAATGCGTCGGTCGAATTTGAGAGCGTGAAGACCGCGACAATGACAAGATAGCGTTTGAAATTGCCGTCAAAACCCTT
>JANNWQ010000186.1:0-4480 GCA_031408595.1 Acidobacteriota bacterium
CACCGAATGCGACGGTGATGTCGTGGCGCGGTATAAGAGGCGGCATCGCTGCGGCGAAGGCAAAGCACGATGTGATAATGACGCCGACGGATTTTTGCTACTTCGACTACGGCCAGGGCGACCCGGCGTTTGAGCCGCTGAATATCGGCGGTTACCTGCCGCTCGAAAAGGTTTACAGCTACGACCCGATCCCAAAGGAGCTGACCGCCGACGAGCAAAAATACATCCTCGGTGCCCAAGCCAACATCTGGAGCGAATATCTCGAAACGCCCGCCGCGATCGAATACATGGCATTCCCGCGAATGCTCGCCCTCGCCGAGGTCGTCTGGTCGACGCCCGAGAATAAGAATTTTGCGGATTTTACAAAACGGATGTCGGCCAATTTCCTGCTTCTCGATAAACAAAAAGTAAACTACCGCATTCCAGAACCAGTCGGCCTAAAGAACATGGTGGTCGGCTGTGACGGCAAAGCGACGGTCGAACTAACGCCCGCAGTCGGCACGAAGATCTATTACACGCTCGATGGAACAACGCCGGATGAAAAGTCGCGTGTCTATGACAAACCGATCACGGTCGAGCTAAAACAGGACGAAAAGATCGAGCTAAAGACCGTTGTCGCCAACAGCGTCGGCCGCAAGAGCGTTGTCTATGCCGCGACGTTGATCCGCCGCGAAATGCTTCCGGCGGTCGAGCCGACCGGCAAGACTGCGGGCGTTACCTATTCGCTCTATGTTCCGAGCAATGCGTATGGGCAAGACACGCCCGCACAGAAAGGCGAGTCGCGCATCATCGGCTTGCAGCAGTTTGCAAACCAGATCGATCCGAAGAAAACTTTCGGCGTGACCTTTGAGGGATATATAAACATAACCGCCGATGGCGTTTACGATTTTCAGGTGGACTCGACGTGGGATCGGCAACTCACGATCGACGGTGTAAAGCTGATCGACGAAGCCGGCACCAAAGACCGTGCCATCAGATCTGCCGTCATCCCGCTCAAGGCCGGCTGGCACAAGATCACCGTCCATTATGACCACCGCGAAGGCGAGATGTTCTTCCGCGTCCGCTACGGCCTCAAAGGCCAAGGCCTAAGACAGATCGGCGGCGGGGAATTGGTGCACTAAGAATTTTGCCCGCGAATAACGCGAAAAAAGGCGCGAATAAAGTTTCTTAGATTTGTGATGATTCGCGTTATTCGCGGGCAAAAAAATGTCTTGAGTTTATTATGAAGAGACTAGCATTTTTCCTACTGCTCACCGCTTACTGCTCTCTGCTCACTGTCGAGGCTCAGACCCGCGACTACACCCGGCACGTCAATCCCTTCATCGGCACCGGCGGGCACGGGCATACATTTCCGGGGGCGACGATGCCTTTTGGGATGGTGCAGCTGTCGCCCGACACGCGCATCGACAACTGGGACGGCTCCAGCGGCTACCACTACTCCGACGACACGATCTACGGCTTTTCACACACGCACCTCAGCGGCACGGGCATTCCGGATTATTGCGATATTTTGTTCATGCCGACGATTAATGAAAGAGAAAACTATTCGGCTGCGTCGAACGACCCTAACCTGAGCACGTATCGCGGATATGAATCGTCATTTTCCCACGCGGATGAAGTAGCGGCACCCGGATATTACTCCGTGTTGATCAATGACGCGAAACTCAAGGTTGAGCTCACCGCAACCAAACGGGTAGGGATGCATCGATATACCTTTCCAAAGTCGAGCAACGCTGGCGTCTTTCTCGACTTGCTCTGGCGCGACAAGAACCTCGATTCCGATATCAAGCTGGTCGGAAATCGTCGTATCGAAGGTTTCCGCCGTTCCACTTCGTGGGCAAAAGACCAAACGGTGTATTTTGTAGCGGAGTTTTCAAAGCCATGGGCAAAAACGCATGGCGACACACGTGTTGATGATGACAAGTATTCGCTTTTCTTTAATTTTAGGACTGAAAAGGATGAGCAGATAGTCCTAAAAGTCGCCATTTCCCACGTGTCCATCGAAGGTGCCCGCAAAAATCTCGCGGCCGAGCTTCCCGGCTGGGATTTTGACAAGGTTCGTGCCGATGCCAAGGCGGCTTGGAACAAAGAGCTGTCGAAGATCGAGGTTTCGGGTGGGACGCCTGACCAGACGACGACGTTTTACACGGCGCTTTATCACACAATGATCCAGCCGAACATCTTTAACGATGTCGATGGTCGATACAAGGGGCATGATGGCAAGATCAATCAGTTGCCGGGGTATGTAGCTACTCCTCTCGCCGAGCGGCGAAGCTCTGCTTCGCCGGGAGTCGTAAGTTCTTCTCGCGGCTATGCCGCCGGGTTTCAGGACGGGCGGCATAGCCGCGAGGATGAAAATAGACCGTTTCGGAAAAGCACAGCTTTTCCGCTCGGCGAGGGGAACCTGAGTGATGAGCCGATTCCGAATCCAAAATCCAAAATCCAAAATCTAAAATCGGAACAGTACACAGTCTTCTCCCTCTGGGACACGTTCCGGGCGGCGCATCCGCTTTATACGATCATCGACCAGCGGCGGACGGTGGATTTTATCAATACGTTTATTCGCCAATACGAACAGGGCGGGCGGCTGCCGGTCTGGGAGCTGGCGGGCGAGGAGACCGATACGATGATCGGCTACCACGCCGTTTCCGTTATCGCCGACGCGATGGCGAAAGGGATCACGGGCTTCAACTACGAAAAAGCCTACGCCGCCGCCAAGCACTCCGCCGAACTCGACCACTTCGGCCTCGCCGGCTACAAAAAACGCGGCTACATCTCGATGGAAGACGAGAACGAATCGGTCTCGCGGACGCTTGAGTATGCGTATAACGATTGGTGTATTGCTCAGATGGCTGGAATATTGGCGACGAAGCTTGAAAACGAGATAATGCGGACCAACATCGAGACAGGCCGGAATGAAATGGCTATCCGTGGTTATTTAGAAGATTATAATGCGTTCAGAAATCGTGCCCGCTATTTCGAAAATCTCTTCGACAAAAAGGTCGGATTCTTCCGGGCGAAGAAGAACGGTTCGTTTGTTGAGCCGTTCGCTCCGAGTGAGGTCAATTTTGGATTTACGGAGGGCAACTCGTGGCAGTATTCGTTCTTTGTTCCTCACGATGTTGCCAAGCTGACGGAGTTGATGGGCGGGCGGGAGAAGTTTGTCGCAAAGCTCGATGATCTGTTCACGACGGATCAAAAGCTCTCGGGCCGCGAGCAGGCTGATCTCACCGGCCTTATCGGGCAATACGCTCACGGCAACGAGCCTTCGCACCATATTGCTTATCTGTACAACTACATCGGCCAGCCGTGGAAAACACAGAAACTTGTCCGGCGGATCATGGACGAGTTTTACAAGAATGCTCCCGACGGGCTGATCGGCAACGAAGACTGCGGCCAGATGTCGGCGTGGTACATCTTGAGTGCGAGCGGCTTTTATCCGGTTGCTCCGGGCGATGGCGTTTACGCCTTTGGTACGCCGCTGTTTCCCGAGATGACCTACCGCCTCGAGAACGGCAAGACCTTTACGGTCAGGGCGAAGAACGTCTCGGCAAAGAACACATACATCCTCAATGCCAAACTCAACGGAGCTCCTTACAAAAAGGCGTTTCTGACTCACGCTGACCTGATGAAAGGCGGTGTGCTCGAATTTGCGATGATCGACACACCGGTGACGACGGCGTTCACGGAATTTCCGGTGTCGGCGATGAGTATTGATTCCGTTTCAGTTCCTGTCATCACGGGCGAACGCACATTCCGAGACAAGGCGTCCGTCTCTCTCTCGACCATCACGCCAAATGCCAAGATCCATTACACGACGGACGGCAGCGAACCGACTCGTACCTCGAAGGAATACAGCAGTGAATTCTCGATCGACCGAACGACGACCGTTAGAGCGATCGCGTTCGGTGCTAGCGGTAAATCGAGTTTCCCCGTCGAGTCCGTCCTAACCAAACGCCCGAACGACTGGACCGTCCGCGTCGTCTCGCCGTACAGCACGCAGTACACCGGCGGCGGCGATCAGGCGATCATTGATGGGATTCGCGGTACTGTAAATTTCGCGAGCGGCGAGTGGCAGGGCGTGCAGGGCAAGACTTACGAAGCGATCGTCGATCTGCAGCGTGAGACAGCGATCAAAGAACTCGGCGGCAGCTTCCTACAAGTTGCCGGCCCGTGGATATGGATGCCCGACCTCGTTGAGTTTGAAACGTCGAGTGATGGTGTGACTTTCGTAAAGGCCACTGAGATCAAACCCGGATTCTCACAGACCGAGATGACGCCGACCGCTCGCGAATACGTGCAAAAGATCACGCCGACCAGGGCACGCTATGTGCGAATACGAGCGTACAATTTCGGCAAGATCCCTTCATGGCACCTCGGAGCAGGCGGCGATCCATGGATATTTATTGATGAGGTCATCATCAGGTGAAGGCCGGGCAAAACACCGTTTAGCGGCATTATCGGCATTAACGGCGAAATG
>JANNWQ010000187.1:0-12904 GCA_031408595.1 Acidobacteriota bacterium
GTCGACGAACTCACCCCATATTCACTCTCCAACTCACGAAGCGTAAAACTGCCCGTCTTATACTTCCTGACTACCTCTCCACGTACATTATCTTGTCCCATATGTCCCATTTAACCTGTAAACCTATTTCAGGACAAGACAGTTTTCCACCTAGCTAGCTTTTGTCCCAAACTGCGTATACTCGCAAATTGGAACGGATTAGAGAAAAAATGGAGGTTTTTGGGACAAGATTTGCGGAAGTTCAGAAAGAGCGGCACCGATAAAGATGCCGTTCAGTCGATGTACGGCTCGGCGACGGTCAGTGCTATTCCGCCGCACGGTCATCGAGAGCGGTTTATCGAGGATCGAGGATCAGCTTGTGAACGGGTGCTTTTCGAGAACTGCTCTCAGGTTAACCTGACCGAACAGCGTTTCGAGAAACGCACCGAAGCGGTGGAGGATGGGGACGAGGTCTTTATTTTCTTTGGTGACGAGGATCTCTTCGACGAAGCGTTCGACGGTTTCGGTGTCTTTGTAGAATAGATATGCGACGCTGCCTTTCATTAGGTCTCGCAGTGCGGTTTGCATTGCTTCGATCTCTGCCTTCTCCGGCTGTGCCTCGGCTTTTTGGACGAGTTGGGTCACTGTCCACAGGTCT
This sequence comes from Acidobacteriota bacterium, assembly GCA_031408595.1. Classification (GTDB taxonomy): domain Bacteria; phylum Acidobacteriota; class Blastocatellia; order Pyrinomonadales; family Pyrinomonadaceae; genus OLB17. The sequence goes on from JANNWQ010000187.1 coordinate 638, forward strand.
TTTCTGAGAGCGATCGACTGTTCGCGTTTGACGGCAAAATTCCGGAAGAGCTTGAAAACGTCCGTAGTCGGATCGATCAAGCGGGCAAATCCCGCGAGCATCTGCTGAAAGCCCTCGTTTAGCAGCGAATGTGCAGTCTCGATGCGGGCGTAAACCGACGGAGCCTGACGCATTCCGGCGAGGCCGGAGAGTTCTTGCGAATATACCTTTTTTAGCTCGATAGACGCCGTATAAGACGCTGCGTCGAGCGAAGCAAACATCTCGGCTTCCTCGTCGGGAAAACGTTCGAGGCGGTTGTTGATGTAGTTGGTCAGTTCGAATATCTGTTCGTTCACGCGTGCGAAAACAAGCAGGGCGGGTTTGAGCGGCTCGTCAGATTCGAGCATCTTGCCAACGACACCGAGCCAACGCAAGACCCGTCCGAATCGAGGCAGCACGAGAGCAAGCTCAGCGTGCTCGGGGCTTAAGAATCCATCAGCTACCGACAGGTCGCGAAGTTGAGTAGGAAGAAATTTGTCGCCCTCGATCTCGGCATGGCGTATCAGCTTGGCAAATGCACGCTGACCGGCCAGACGGTGGGCGAGCATATTTCGCCACGCACGCCATTCGCCGGTGCCGATCGTGTTAGACCTGATGAGCCCGTCACCGAGCATCGTAGCATCGCGAAGTGCGGCGGAGAGATTTGCAAGTTCACCAAATTTAATGTCCCACGTTACCGCGGTTTGTGCCGACGCGAGACCGCCTTGAGCGCTCATCAGCCTGGCAGTCAGCATTGAGCATCTTTGGATCGCAGAATGGACGAGACGAAATTCACGCGACGCATCAGGCAATACACGGCCCTCGGCGGCGAACGACTGATGGCCGGTCGCAAGAAAACTCTCCAGGCCGGAGAGCCAGATGCCCAGCTCAGTAATGATCGCTTCGTCTGTGGCGGCAGGTGTCATCGTTCGGTCGCGCGTACCTCTAGACGCGTCGATCTTAACGCGGACATTCACCTGCTCTTCTAAAAACACGGCTGCCAATTTGTTTGATTCGTCCTCTGGGGAAATGTAGATCTAGCGGCCGGGAAAGATGCGGGTGATCTGCCGCTATTCATTTATACCGCGTTTGAACATAGTTTGGCAATAGAAAAATCACACGAACACGGTAAAATAAGCCCGGAACCATGAGCAACAAAATACTATTAGCGACCAACAACCCGGGCAAGATCGCCGAGCTGCGGTCGATGATCGCCGATCTCCCTTTTAGGGTCTGCGGCCTCGCCGATTTTCCGGATATCGTGGAGGTAGAGGAAACAGGCTCGACCTTTGCCGAAAACGCGCGGCTCAAGGCGACCGGTTACGCTCTACAGACCGGGGTCGTGGCCCTTGCCGATGACTCGGGACTTGAGGTAGATGCCCTCGGCGGACGGCCCGGTGTGCTGTCGGCAAGGTACGGCGGTGACGGCACGAGCTTCGAAAACAAGATGAAAATGCTGCTCGGCGAGCTTAAAAATGTTGAATCTGCCGACCGAAGTGCCCAATTTTCTTGTGCAATTGCAATTTCTGACGAAAACGGGAGTATTTTGTTTGAATCCGAGGGCATTTGTCGCGGCCAAATCGCGCTAAGTCCAATTGGCACTGGTGGTTTCGGCTACGACCCGTTGTTTGTGCCTGATGGCTACGAGCAGACGTTTGGCGAACTATCGGGTGCAATTAAGCAAAATATCAGCCATCGCTCGCGTGCTTTTTCACAAATAATCCCGTTTTTACAGGATTTTATCGCTGTTTGACTTGACCTTGGCGCATTTCGGAATTATCATTCGACTCTTGGAATCGTTTCTTAAGTGAAACAGACGGGGCGTAGCACAGCCTGGTAGTGCGCTCGCTTTGGGAGCGAGAGGCCGCAAGTTCGAATCCTGCCGCCCCGACCAATCTTTTTACCCGATTGGTAATTTCCCTTCTTCGCCGCCGTAATTGGTCGCGGCAAACTTAGTTCACTCGGGAAGATTTTATTATTACAACCAAAAAACTGGAGGTTACTCAAATTATGGCTCGTATGACACAGACGGAAATCATCAGCAACATGGCCGAATCGACCGGTTGCAAGAAGACAGAAGTTAAAGCAATGTTCGACGCTCTTGCAGCTCTCGCTACCAGCGAAGTGCAGACGAATGGCGAATTCACCGTTCCCGGCTTTGGCAAACTCAAGAAGACGCATCGTAAGGCTCGCGACGGCCGCAACCCTGCGACCGGTGCCGTGATCAAGATCCCGGCCAAGACCACTGTTAAGTTCTCGATCGGTAAAGCGATGAAAGACGCAGTCGCGTAAAGATACAGCATACTGTTAGTATGTTTTTCAAAACCGGCAAATCTTGTGGTTTGCCGGTTTTGTCTGTCTAGCAGCCGCCGAAAAAAAAGTGTTCACTTTTTAAACTTTTTCTGTTAACATTCTCTTACAGTTGATCGAGGGCGTTTCTAACCGCTTTTCCCGGCAGCAATTTTGCGGGGAACTTCAACATATTATTGCGGGTCGACATTCTGTTTCGTGTCCACTCGCCGGTGCTACTAAATAGGTACTCACCATTAATAATTTGAAACAAAGGAGAATAGTAAAGTGGCAGCAGCTAGACCAATGACATTGCAAGACAGAGTATTGCAAATTGACCATATCCAGGCTCGTCGGTTCTCAAAATTGAGCGGCGACTGTGTAGAGATCGCGGCAGAAGGCATCATCAGACACCTACGTGCGTGTGCACGTATGGACGTCAACCCCGATGCATCGGCCGTTCGCGAGATCATAGACGACGCCCTGAACGGCAGACGTGTTTTTGCCGAAACCTCAAACGACCTATTGGCCGCTTAGTTTTAATATTTTATTGGTAATACAAGCTTTGACCGTCCTTTTTTGGACGGTCTTTTTTTGTCAGAACCACCTGCAGTAGCGGGTGGTTGAATATAGTCAACGCGCGGATGCCGCTCGCGCTCAACCACCCGCTATCGCAGGTGGTTCTGACTTGAGAGCGAGCCGATACAGGACATACTTTCCAAGCTGTTCACGATCCGTTCGCTCGTACCACTTATCTACGTTGTCGAGATACGGTTCCAGTTCGATCGGACTGACAAGAAAATCGAGTCGCGGAATTCCGAGAGCACGAGCGTCGAAGTTTCGCGAGTACTCTGCGTATTTTCGGGTCTCCGCGTCAATCTCGCCGAATGTGAGCGGCTTGTATTCGGAATTCAACCGATCCGTGTGCCGTCCCCAGCCAAACAGAGCGATCATCGAGACAAAGTCCTCGCCCTTTTTCATCCCTTCGGCAAGCTGCCGCTCATCAACGCCCTGATATAGAAGCTGTTGGTAATACCGTTCCTTACTTTCCTGCCAATCGAGCCCGGGAAAGACATGTTGGTGCCGCGCCCACAATACCGATTGCGGTGCGATCGTCGGCAGATCATCGCCCTCCGCGATTCCCAGGTGAAGTACGACTCGCTTATATTTATCCGGGTCATTCGCCGCGATCTCGGTCAAGCGTTTGCCGACGGGATAGGCCTCGTCCCGCAGAACATTTACGTCATCGAGCACACGCACCGTGTAGTGGCACTCTACAAAGCCCCAACCCGCTGCGATCAAGGCAAGTGTCGCCATTGCCAGCTTTCCGCTAACACGCCCCTTACCGTCCGCTGTTCGCCAGATAAGCCCAAATGTCACAACCACAGCCAAACCGGCGACGTAGTTCCCAATGAATACCTGATAATGTATCGGCTGCAACGACTGGCCCGTGATCAACTGCTGATTAAAAACGATCATCGGTGTCAACGCCAGCGATATCGCAAATAACGTCGCTCGATCACGCAGTGCAAACATCTTCAACACAATACCCGCCGCGATAACCGCTAGCACAACAAACCCGATCAACTCAGGAGTTCGCGTCAGATCGAGTGCTCGTGTTCGCACAAGAAGCTGAACATCGTCCATCGTGTGCGACCGTTTAGAAAGCAGATACGCGTACGGAACAAGTGCCACAAGACAACCGACGCCGAGCAAAGCTAGCTTCCTCAGATCGCCCCAAACCCCCATCGGCCTAGCAACCACCAATAACAGTCCAAAACACCCGAGCCATGCCGCCGCCGTCGTCCAGACGTAGAAGTACGAGAATACCGTGTAGCCGAAAGCAAGGACGGCAAGCGGTAGAAGAAGTTGGCTTTGGGCTTTTGGTTCATGGTCTTTGGCTTTGTGATCCTCGCGTGATTCGCCAGCCAGCCGCTCTTCTTTACTTTCGCCTATTTCGCGTGTTTCGCGGTTAAGTATCGTCCAAACCAACGCAATCAGCAAAAAGAACGCGGGGAACGCCATCGCGGGTATGTACCTGCGAAATCCCGGAAAGTATGGATACGAATAGCTCGTCCCCAATATCTCGCCGATCGCCCCTTCGCCCGCCCAGAGCGCACCTCCGGCCAGAACGACAAGGCTTCCGGCCATGGCAAAGTTCGAATCGCCTGTGATCATCCCCAACAGCCAAAAGATCGCCAGAGCCGTCAGAAACGCCGCCACCGCCCCCGAGATCGTCATCGCCCACGATGCGCCCATCCCGAGAATACGAGCGGGTATCGCAACCGTCATTGGCCCTGCAAATTGTATCGAGAAAAGAGATTCCGGCTGAGGAGATTCGACCGAGTCGTCACGACCCGAATATGGATCATTCTTACGCGGGCGCCCGTCGATTAACGCCTTCAGATACGAGCCGTACGCGACCTCGTCGACGTCATTGTAAGCATAATGCCCATTCCACTCCGCCCCGCGAAGATAGAGCATCTTCATCTGCGGATAGAGAGAGAAGATAGCGAGAAATAACCCCGCAATTATTCCGAAACGCCACTGGAGCTTCATAAAAGAACTGCCAGATTAGCATAATTTGCCGTAAACCGCTCTTTTACACAACTTTACAAAACCGTGCAGATTCCTGACATCCACAGCCTCCGTGATGCCTCATAATTTCTGAAGTGGGACGAGGACGAGAGTTATTCGCTTGAAGATTCTGTCGATTACGCGTCGGCGCTTTCAAACACCGGTTCCTTAGTTCTCACTCCGATCATTACGATCCTCCTTTTGGGTGTGGCCACGGTTGGCTACACCCCTTTTTCGTTCCGGTTAGAGCTAGGGGCTTCGAATAGCGCGAATCACCGCGAATAAGAATCAAACAACTCCTATTCGCGATGATTCGCGTTATTTGCGAACCAAAAACGGCTTTGACGATCTGTGTTCATCCTCTTCATCTGTGGTCGATTTCTTCATTTACCCTAAAAGGCCCGCAAACATTACGTGGGAAAACTATGGAACGCACGGAACGCTCGACGACATATGAACTTTCGTTGACTAAATATCGTAAGAAGAGCAAGATTAAGAAAATGAGCTTTACCCGGGAAACAGCCACAGAAAATGCAAAAAACGACCTCGCCGAGCGTTTAGGTATTAACGCGGACGAGATCATCGAGAAAGGCGCGGTTGATAGAGATTTTCCGGATATGTCCTTGGGAGCACCGGTCGCTGATGAAATGTCCGCTCAAATGATCTCGAGCGGATGGCAGATCATGCTGGGTGCCAGCGGAAATGTTTATGAATACCGGGCTGATAAATATCAGCTCCGGCTGTATGATTTTGAAGGTGAGAATATTTTAGTTGGGTGACAGGTCAACAGTAACAGGTAACAGGTACTCACTTGTCACTGTTCACTTGTCACCTGTCACGATCGAGGTACCATGAATCGCAATAATCTCTGGATACACATCACTTTAGCTGTTGTTTTGGTCTCGTTTGCGGCTGTGCTGGGGCAGATGGATCGTTGGCGGACTGCACTTTCGTCTCATAAGGTAGAAACGCAGCAGAGGAATGTGTCCGGGAATGAGACCTTGCCGGTGAGGCGAACTTCTCCGGAGGTCTTGGTGCGATTCAAGCCAAACGTTTCGCTCGATAAGATCCGCTCGATCGCGTCCATGAATCATGATTCGCTGTCCGACCGGATCGAGTCCGTTCGTGGACTGACCGTGATCGATGACCTCGACAACGCCGACGCCACGGCGGTCGCGGAGCAATATTCGGCGATGAGCGAATTTGTTGAGTACGCGGAGCCGAATTTTGAGATCAAGCTCGACATGGCAGTTGATAGCAAGGGACGGTTACTCGCTGAAAACGGCGAACCGCTCGTTATTGAATCGCGTAGTTCCGACATGCCGAATGATCCGATGTTTGGTGATCAATGGGCACTCAATAATTCGGGTGCGGATGGTGGAAAAGAGCGGGCTGACATCGACGCTCTCGAAGCGTGGAAATCGACCGTTGGCAGCGATGAAGTAGTTGTCGCAGTTCTCGACAGCGGCGTTGACTTCACCCACGAAGATCTCAAAAACAACATGTGGACGCGTCCGGCGAACTTGGCTGCGTACAATGACGCCGAGCTCGGCGAGATCAATGATCTCAACGGCTACAATGGGACCGACGCGATCAAAGATCCGATGGACGACAACGGTCACGGCACGCATTGCGCAGGAATCATTGGAGCCGAGGGCAACAACGGCATCGGAGTGACTGGCATTAATCAGAAGGTCCAGATCATGCCGCTCAAATTTCTGGGACGCGGCGGTTTTGGCTCGACCAACGACGCGATCGAGGCGATCAACTACGCCATTGACCGCAAGTTGAACGGCGTAAATGTTCGCGTGATCAGTGCAAGCTGGGGCTCGACCTCGAAGTCAAAAGCTCTCGAAGATACGATCAAGGCCGCCGCCGAGGCAGGCATTCTCTTTGTCGCCGCAGCCGGTAATGACGGCTCGGACAACGACAAACGTCCGCACTATCCATCGAATTACAACTCTCCAAACATCATCAGCGTCGCCGCCCTCGACCGTAACGATCAGCTCGCAAGCTTTTCAAATTACGGTGTCAAGACCGTTCACGTCGCCGCACCGGGCAAGGATATTCTCTCGACCTGGCTGAACGGCCAATACCGCGAAGCCTCAGGCACGTCGATGGCTACACCTTATGTCTCCGGCGTTGCGGCACTGATAATCGCGAGCGACCCGCAGATATCTATGAAGAATCTGCGTGCACGGCTTCTCGGCTCGGCCGATTCGCTAGATCAGCTAAACGGACGCGTCGAGACCGGTAGCCGTATCTGCGCGGCAAATGCGCTTGGAAATATAGTTAAAAGCCACTCTCATTAGGGAGCGACGATTTGGAATATACGGTGAACCACATGGTTGGTTCACCGTTTTACGTTTAGTTGACATTATTCGCTAACTTATTGAAAACACAGTCTGTTGCCTTCTCTGGCACACTCGTTGCAATTACCCATATTGAGCAATGGCCAAATCATTGCCCAAGCATTACGAAAAGGGAGAAAACAATGAACAGACTCAAGACATACATTTCAATAGCGGCATTTTCCACGATGGTGTTGCTCTTACCGGCCATCGCCTCAGCTCAATATTATCCCAACGGTAATCAGTATCCGAACGACCCTTATGGACGCAATGGCGGCTACAACAACGGCCAATACGGCAATCGCGGAGCCATGCGCTCTACGATCAAAAACCTTAAGTCGCGGGCAAAAGATTTTCAGAAGCAGGTCGACCGTGATCTGGACGAAGACCGTCGGTATAACGGCAGACGACGCGACGATCAGATGAATGATCTGGCAAAGCGTTTTAAGGACGCCGTCAACGATCTTGACAACGACGGATACCGTGACAACCGTGGCTATAGCGATCGCAATTCCAAAGAAGAGCGTGAGATCCGGCGGGTTTTTGACACTGCGGCTCAGGTCGAACGGGCAATCGGCCGTTCGGGCGTAAGCTATCACAGCCAGAACCTCTGGTCGAGCATACGCAATGATCTTCAAGTTCTCAGTCGAAATTACGGAACCGGTACGAGCCGCGGAAATAACGGCGGTTGGAATAACGGCGGCGGATGGGGCAACGGACGAAGCAATGGTGGACGAGTGGGACTGCCAAGCTGGTGGCCTTTCTAAAAATCGTTAATCTGGTTAACGATAAAATGCCCGCGTCGCTCAGATGACGTGGGCATTTTACGCTTTTTTGGTGCAACTGATTTAGACTAGATCCCGATGATCGGAACTCTTTACTTAGTCGCAACGCCCATCGGCAATCTTCAGGACGTCTCTCAACGCGCCCTCGATACTCTGCTCTCCGTCAACCTCATCGCCTGCGAAGACACCCGACATACCCTTAAGCTGCTCAACCATTATCGCATCGCAAATTCGCTGATCAGCTATCACGAACATAACGAGCAGGAACGTGCCGAGGAATTGACGGATAGACTCGTTCGCGGCGATTCGATCGCCATTGTCTCGGATGCAGGCACGCCCGGCATTTGTGATCCGGGATTTCGTATCGTGCAGCGAGCGATAGAGATCGGGGCCGCCGTAGTCCCAATTCCGGGAGCGGTCGCATTTGTCAACGCTGCTGCCGCATCAGGTCTTGCGACGGACTCCATTTTCTTTAGCGGCTTTCTGCCTTCAAGAAAAGGCGACCGCCGCAAACGGCTCGAAGAAATCAGCTCAATCCCAGCAACGCTCGTTCTCTACGAATCGCCGCACCGCCTCGCCAAATCGCTCGCAGATTGCCACGATGTTCTAGGTGACCGAAGAGCGGTAGTCGCACGAGAACTGACAAAGCTACACGAAGAGTTTGCACGTGGCTCGCTCAGCGAACTCGCTGCTCGCTTCGCAACCCAACCCGTCAAAGGCGAGATCGTTCTGGTCATCGAGCGTGGCGAGGAGAATGGTCAACAGACGTCAGGCTCAGTCAAGGATCTCGCCAGCCTGGTTATTGAATTCGAAGCCCAGGGCCTCCACCACAAAACGGCTCTGAAGAGAGCCGCGAAAGCACTTGGCATGAGTAAATCAGACGCCTACCGGATGCTTCAGATCAAGAAATGAAGGGAGCCGACCACGACTCCCTTCTCTGCCAACTTTAACGCTGAGTAAGCTCAGGCGGAAGCTGCTTATCGATCTTCGGCCTTTCCTTCAGATCAGACAGTTCCCACATTGTAAGGAAGATTGTTCGTGTGATCCGCTCCATCTTGTTGTAATCGATCTTGTCCGGATGATCGCCGGGCTGATGATAGTCCTCATGAACTCCCGTGAACCAAAACGCGATCGGGATGCCATTGACCGCGTAGTGAAAATGATCAGAGCGGAAGAAGAAACGATTGGTGTCTTTCGGATCGTCGTACTTATAGTCATAACCGATCTTCAGATAGGAATCGTTCGTGCCCTTAGTAATTGCTCCGAGCGTCGAGCTCATCATTTCTGATCCAATCACATAAACGCCGTTCTCCCCGCTCAAGTCCTTGTTTTTTGGGTTCGTATCGTCCGCGTTTCGGCTTCTGCCGATCATGTCAATGTTGAGCTGGGCAATGACGTTCTTGATATTGACCGTTGGGAACTTGTTAAAATATTCGGCCCCCCACAGCCCTTTTTCTTCGCCAGCATGCCAGACGAGCAGGATCGAACGCTTCGGACGCATCTTACCTTTTGCCAGAGCCTCGGCGATCGAAAGTACAGCGACCGTTCCCGAACCGTCGTCGTCGGCACCGTTCCAGATCTTGTCTTCACCCGGAGCATTTGGATTTGTACCTACGTGATCGTAGTGAGCACCGAGGGCAACCATCTCATTCTTGAGAACTGGGTCGCTGCCTTCCCAAAGAGCAACGACGTTCTGGGTCCATTGCATCTCGGTCTTGGTTGCGATAGTGAAATCAAAATTCTTGCTCGGATTCACGGCAAAGGATTCCGTATAGCCGTTCAAAGGGTTTCCGGCTTCACCCTTGAAAATGGCATTGGCAGCTTTCGGAGACGCGAAAAGCACAGTCATTGCCGGCTGGCCGCCTTGAGGAGCAGGGTTTGCCGGAGCAAGCTTATCTACGACCATTCGGCTGCGGCCGAAGTTGGCGGTCACCTGGCCCCAATTTTCTTGCAGGAACTTCGACGGCAGTATAAGTAAACCGGCAGCACCGTTAGCACGAGCATACATTGCAGCGTCGGCCCACTCGGTACCGCGACCGGCAGCAGGAAGGTCTGCCTGAGTCACACCCGCAGGCAGCGGCACAAGGCTGCGTCCGCCGATCTGGCCTTCGCCGAGAACTGCAACGACTTTGCCCTTGACGTCGATATTGGCGTACGGATTCAGGTTTTTCGACTTGATCATCCACCCGTTGCCGGCGAATACGATGGGGGCCGAGATGTTGCCTGAGCCAGAAGCCCGTGCAATGTCTTCGCCATATGCGAAGGATTCGCCGCCGATCCTGACCGACGTTGCCGCCGAATCGATCGCGTCACGACGCAAGCCCATCTTCTGAAAGAATGTGCCGTTATCTCCGGCTCCTTTGAAACCCCATTTTTGAAGATTCATCTTCAAAAACTCGGCCGCTACGTCGAGGCCATACGAAGGCGTATCGCGGCCGCCCATTGCGTCCGAGGCTACAAAATACAGATAGCTGCTCAGCTGTCCTGCCGTGATCTCCTCGGCCATCTTACGCTCGTCAGCAGTGATCTTCACTGTCTGGCCAAGTGCGGCTGTTGGCAGCAGGAGTGCCACCGCCATTAGTAATGCAAAAAATGTTTTCTTCATAAACTCAATAACTCTCCGGGGTTTGGAAGATTTTTCAGATCAAAATAGCAACTGTTTGTTACGGTTTGTCATAAAAATAGTTTCGCGTGAAACTTTACGAGCCAACTATCGATATCTTATGTTTCTCCGCCAAAGCGAGCACCTCGCTTCGTTCAAAGATCAGCGTCTTTCCCGCCGTTACCGAAAGGCAATTAGCTCCGGCATCGATCATCGTTTTAATTGTTGGCACGCCGACAACAGGTACATCAAAACGCATGTCCTGATCGGGCTTCGCGACCTTAACGACGGTCAACTTCCCGTTTGCCAGCTGACCAGCACGACGGATCGTCGCGTCCGTTCCCTCCATCGCCTCGATCGCGACGCACGCCTTGCCACGGACAACGATCGTCTGTCCAAGATCGAGCCGTGCGATCTCGCGAGCGATGTGCTGGCCGTATTCGATATTGCCGAGTTCGATATCGGTTGGCTTTCGTTTTGTGAGCACACCGGACGGGGCGAGATGGTCTTTGACAAAGTGCGTAGAGTCAATGAGTTCGATTCCCTCTTTCGCCATTTCATCGGCAACTCCGCCGATCAGAGCGTCAGTGTTTCGACGCGGCAGATTCCACAGCATTTTGACCATTCTCAGATCTGGCAATGCTCCCGAGAAGATCTGCACATGCTTCACCTGCCCTGCCATGATCGCCTTTTCCACGCCATTATTCTTGAAAAACGAGATCATTTTTTCGAGCTGTCCGATGCCGACCCAAGTAACATTTTGCGCGAACTTCTCGATCTCGGGATCGGTCTCTTCCTTGATGGCGACGACCGCAAGCTCGACGCCAGCCCGAAGGGCTCCGTCTATCACAAGAAAAGGAAATCTGCCGTTCCCGGCGATCAGGCCATATTGCATAGTCTGGCTCAATTATGGCCGCGTTCCGATTTGTTTGTAAACGCTATGCGGTTGATTCCCGTGATCGGCAACCGTACAATTCCTATATTCGCCTCCTCGAACAAAATTCTTGATCCTTGCGTAGTACGTACATAAATTAGACTTATGAGAATCAAACTTTCCCCGATCGTCGGCCTCGTCTTCTTTTTTGCCACATTTGCCCTTGGGCAAACGAACTATCTAACCGAACCGTCGCTCTCGCCGGACCGGCAAGAGATCGCGTTCGTTTCTGGAGGTGACATTTGGACTGTCGGCTCCGAGGGCGGGGCGGCGAGATTGCTGGTATCGCATCCGGCGAATGAAACGCGGCCAATGTACTCGCCGGACGGCCGCTGGCTCGCGTTTGGGTCGAACCGGACAGGAAATGGCGATATTTATATTCTTGAGATCGAAACGGGTAGTCTTCGGCGACTGACTTTTGATGACTCGAACGACCAAATTGACGCATGGTCGCGTGATGGGAAGTGGATCTATTTTTTCTCGAACAGCCGCGATATCGCCGTAATGAATGATATTTATCGAATTCCAGCAACCGGCGGAACGGCGATGCAGGTCAGCTCGGATCGATATACCACTGAGTTTCAATCGACTCCGCTCGCGGACGGCTCGATAATTTTTGCGGCGCGGGGCAACTCCGCCGGCCAATGGTGGCGTCGCGGACGCAGCCATCTCGATGAGAGCGAATTGTGGCAGAAATCGGGCGATACGTAC
>JANNWQ010000188.1:0-2318 GCA_031408595.1 Acidobacteriota bacterium
GAACAACACGCTGCAGGCGACGTACACGAATGGCTTTGTGGTATTCGTGGACGGAGTCGAAAGCGACGTAGCCGGCCGCAATTCGGGCGATGGCGACGTGCTGGCGACGGATGTGACACAGATCAGACGCTTTGTTGCTAATCTGGATCAGACCAACCCTGCGTTCAACGAGTTCCAGAGAGCAGACGCGGCACCATTCGCTACACGCGGTGACGGCTTACTGCTCCCCGGAGACGTTATTCAGGCCCGCCGATATGCGGCAAGGCTCGATGCACTGACGGCAGCAGCCGGCCCGGCCGGGCCACCACTGCCAGATCTCGGAAGGGTACCGGCACCGGTCGAGGAGCGTATAGCCAACACGACACGTGAATTCCGCGTAACAACGGAAAGAGCAGATCCCGGCCGATCGATAGGACTCGGCGTCGAATACTCACCGAAGGGTGACGAAGCGGCGGTGAGCTTTACGATCGAGTTCAACGCGGCACGCCTGACAAATCCGAAGATCAACCTCGGAGAGGGCATGCCAGAGGGCACGGTGCTGACGATCAACGACAACGATATAGCCAATGGCCGTATCGGTGTGCTGATCGACTCGACAACACCACTCGGCATAGGCTCGAACATCAAACGCCTGATCTCGGTCACGTTCGATGTCGCAACAGGTGCCACAGGTGGTGAGTCGAGAGTCAGACTGACCGGATCACTCGCTCCAAAGGGCGTCTCGGATGCATCGGGCAACACGCTCAAAGCACGCTATACCGATGGTGCAGTGCTGATCTCGGGGCCGCAGGAAACTGGCACGGAAGTCGCTGGCAAAGTGACGACCGCCGACGGCCGCGGAGTGCGCGGAGCAAAGGTGACGATACTCGACGCGACGGGACGAGCCCGAACGGTGACCACGGGAACGTTCGGCTACTACCGCTTCGACGACCTGGCAGCCGGCGAGACCTACACGCTCGGCATCACCTCAAACCGTTACGGCTTCATATCGAAGACGATAACAACCGACTCAAGCCTCTCGGAAGTGGACTTCATCGCCCAGGACTAGTCTCAGGACTAAACGCCCAAGGCGACGAACCTACTTCCGTATAACCCAATCAAAAAGGCGGCCCCAACAGGTCGCCTTTTTCTATGTATTCTCTAATGAGTACCTACGGTTTGTCGTTGTTAACTTTGGCGTCTTTGACCTCGGTCTCAAACCGCCGGTAATCACCGTATTTAATGAGGTTATTGATGTTGATGCCCGCAAAAAGTATCTTGATCTGAAGATTAACATCCGCTCGAGACGGCAGCCATATTTCGTTATTGACTAATTCGTTTTCGATACTAAACGAGGCTCCGCGTTTCGCTTTTGCCAGAAAATTACCCATATCGCCGGTCAAAGTGGCATCAAGCCTGACGATCTGCTTTGTCGTATTATCGACCCAAACGGCCCCGTTGCAAGTCGCAAAAAGCTTCTCGTTTCTAGTTTTCGGCTTAAATGCCGGATTTGGTTCGTAGTCAAAGACAATGACGTCTCGACCGCCAAAACGCTCGCGACGCGGATTGACAAGCAACGAACCCCGCAGTGCATCGGCGATCGTTATGCGTTGGCCTTCGCCATTTGGCTGTCCGGTCTTTGCCGCGCCAGTGTCACGTTGAGCGATCTGCTTCTTCACTTTTTCGGCGATTCGCTCCTCGATCTCGGAAACTTGCTTTTCCGCGTCCTTGTCCTCTTTAGCCTGATCAGACGGCGATAGCGGTTTACCATTCTTCTCGATCGTCCTCGAAATCCGATAGCCCTTATAGAACGTCAGTGATCTCTTTTCCGATCCCTTTTCAATGAGGTCACCGTTCTTGTTTAGGTCACGTTCGATCCGGGTTTCGGTGTAGCTATAATTCTCAAGGATCGCATCGATCTTCTCTGCGTTAACTCGGATCTCGTCGAGCAGCGTCGGGATATTCGGCAGCGGTTCGCTCGAAACAACTGGGAAATCGTATGTCGATTTTGCGACCGACACGTTGTATCGCACATCATCGAGCTTGACCTCGTACGTCTCGCCATCAACCGTCGACTTGATCGTAAATGGTGTCTGGATGCCGTTCGTAAGGCGGTAATCATTGTATTCAAACGATTTAACGCCATCACCCTGCGGGATGTCCTCACGAACGAGCACACCGATCAACGCGTCAAAATACAGCTTTAGCCGAACGGCCTTGGCTGTCGTGATAAGCACGACGTTCGCTTGCTTGCCACCAACCATCGCTGTCCCGCCGGACGTAAGTTTGGCTTTTTCATTCTTTACCTTGAGCCAACGTGTATTTCTGAACAGCGCTTC
>JANNWQ010000189.1:0-1937 GCA_031408595.1 Acidobacteriota bacterium
TGCGTAGGTGTTGACGTCCCATGTGTCAGCACCGGCCTCAAGACTTAACATGCTTCCTGTCAGATCGTGAAGCAGATCGCGTGCGACACCGCTCTCGCCGAGCAGGTATTCACGATGCTCAGGTTCGAACATCAACTGCCGACGCAAGCTGTAGATCGTCTCACGCTGTTTATTCATAACGTCATCGTATTTGAGAACGTGTTTACGTGTCTCAAAGTTACGTGCCTCCACGGCCTTCTGCGCACGCTCGATCTGTTTCGAAACGGTCTTCGACTCGATGGCGACGCCCTTTTCCATGCCCAACCATTCCATCATCGAGCGGACCTTGTCACCCGCGAAGATACGCATCAGATCGTCTTCGAGCGAGAGTACAAAATGTGACGAGCCCGGGTCACCTTGACGTCCCGCACGTCCGCGAAGCTGATTATCGATACGACGCGACTCGTGGCGTTCGGTGCCGAGAATGTGCAGGCCACCGGCGGCGGTGACGGCGTTGTGCTCTTCGGCAACGACAGCCTTTGCCTTTCGCAGTTCTTCAGCAAACTGCTCTTCGGTCGCCTCGTCAGGATTGATCTCCTGACGTTTCAGATAGTCGCGCGCGAGGCTGTCCGGATTACCACCTAGCAGAATATCGGTACCGCGACCGGCCATGTTGGTGGCAATGGTGACCGCACCTTTGCGGCCGGCTTGGGCGATGATCTCAGCTTCCTGTTCGTGATACTTGGCGTTCAAAACCTTGTGCGGCACACCCATTGTCTTGAGCTTGGCTGCGACCAGCTCGGAATTTTCGACCGAGACTGTACCAACCAGAACGGGCTGGCCTTTCTGATTTAGCTCTTTGATCTCTTCAACAACGGCGTCCCATTTTTCATTGATCGTTCGATAGATGACATCGGGCGTGTCCTTTCGGATCATCGGCTGATTCGTAGGAATTTGAACCACATCGAGGCCGTAAACTGTGTTGAATTCCTCGGCCTCGGTCTCCGCCGTACCCGTCATGCCGCCGAGCTTCTCGTACATCCGGAAGTAATTCTGCAGCGTGATGGTAGCGAGAGTTTGGTTTTCGCGTTCGATCTTCACACCTTCTTTCGCTTCGACAGCCTGATGCAAGCCGTCTGACCAACGCCGACCCGCCATCAGACGTCCGGTGAAATCGTCAACAATGATGACCTCGCCGTCCTGGACGACGTAGTGGTGATCGAGCTTGTAGAGCGTGTGAGCCTTGAGAGCCTGTTCGACGCAATGGAGAATGTCCATGTTGCCCGGATCGTAAAGATTCGACACGCCGAGAAGCTTCTCGGCCTTTGTGACGCCAGCCTCCGTGAGGACAGATGAATGATTTTTCTCATCGAGCAGATAGTCACCGGTCGTGACCTTGGTTTCCTCGTCCTTGTGGCCGAGTACGAGTTGCGGGATTATCTGGTTGGCGGTGTAGTATTTGTCGGTTGCCTCGTCGGTCGCACCCGATATGATGAGCGGTGTACGTGCCTCGTCAATGAGGATCGAATCGACCTCGTCGATTATCGCGAAGTAATGATCCCGCTGGACGAGCGATTCGACATCGAACTTCATGTTGTCACGAAGATAATCGAAGCCAAATTCGTTATTTGTACCGTATGTGATGTCACAGGCATAAGCCTCTTTGCGTTCGACGTCGTCCTGGTCGTTCTGGATAACGCCCACCGTCAACCCGAGAAACTTGTGAATTGTGCCCATCCACTCGGCGTCGCGAGAAGCGAGGTAGTCGTTCACGGTAATGACATTGACACCGCGACCGGTGAGTCCGTTAAGATATGACGGCAAAGTCGCGACGAGCGTCTTACCTTCACCCGTACGCATCTCGGCGATGCGGCCTTGGTGCAATGCGACTCCGCCGATCATCTGCACGTCGAAGTGACTCATTCCGGTAACGCGTTTAGATGCTTCACGAACGGTTG